>JBJTWP010000084.1:0-9633 GCA_046081805.1 Cyanobacteriota bacterium | reverse complement strand
GATCCCCGATTCGCGCCACCTGCTGCCCGATCCGATCGGCACCCTGGAGGCCGCCGAGCAGCTGGTGAAGGAGGGCTTCACTGTGCTGCCCTACATCAATGCCGATCCGCTGCTGGCGAAGCGCCTTGAGGACGCGGGCTGCGCCACGGTGATGCCCCTGGGTTCCCCGATCGGCTCGGGGCAGGGCATCCGCAACGCCGCCAACATCGCCCTGATCATCGAGAACGCCAGGGTTCCCGTGGTGGTGGATGCGGGCATCGGCGTGCCCAGCGAGGCCGCCCAGGCCATGGAGATGGGGGCCGACGCGCTGTTGATCAACAGCACCATCGCCCTGGCGGGGGATCCGCCGGCGATGGCCCGCGCCATGGCCCAGGCCTGCGAGGCGGGCCGCACCGCCTTCCGCGCCGGCCGGCTGCCCGTGCGCCCCGACGCCAGCCCCAGCTCCCCCAGCGGTGGGCGCGTCGGCACGTGAGGCGGAGCCGTGAAGATCCGTGCTGGTGACCACCCGGATCAGAGCGCCCTCCATAGGGTGTGCCCCAGACGACATCCCGCGATGCAGGTGACCCAAGAGGACGGCGGACGCCTGAACGCCTTTGCCAAGGAGCCCAGGATGGTGGTGATGGAGCAGGGGGAGGCCAGCGGCGCCAGCACCCGTCTGCTGCTGATCGGCGGCGCCGTGCTGGTGGCCCTGCTGGTGGCGGTGGCCGCGGGGATCAGCTGAGCGGGAGCGCCAGATCCCTGTAGTAGCTTGCCAGCCGGAGCATTCCGCTCGTTCTGCAGGAGTTCAGGTGAAGGTTCTCGTTCTCGGGGGCGACGGCTTCTGCGGCTGGCCCTGCGCAGTGAACCTGGCCGATGCCGGCCACGACGTGGTGATCGTCGACAACCTGAGCCGCCGCAAGATCGACATCGACCTGGGCATCGAATCCCTGACGCCGATCGCCACCGTCAGCGACCGCCTCAAGGCCTGGGAACAGGTGGGTGGCAAGGCGATGCGCTTCGTCCATCTCGACATCGCCCGGCACTACGACCGGCTGCTGGAGCTGCTGCGGGCGGAACGGCCCTTGGCCATCGTCCACTTCGCTGAGCAGCGGGCTGCCCCCTATTCGATGAAGAGCAGCGCCACCAAGCGCTACACCGTCGATAACAACGTCAACGGCACCCACAACCTGCTCGCGGCCATTGTGGAGAGCGGCCTCGATGTGCACATCGTGCACCTGGGCACCATGGGCGTCTACGGCTATGGCTCGCACCGCGGCGCCACCATTCCCGAGGGCTATCTCACGGTGGAGGTGCCCCAGTCTGACGGCAGCCGCTTCACCGAAAAGATTCTTCACCCGGCGGATCCGGGCAGCGTCTATCACATGACCAAGACGCTGGATCAGCTGCTTTTTTACTACTACAACAAAAACGACGGCATCCGCGTCACCGATCTGCACCAGGGGATCGTCTGGGGTACGAACACCACCCTCACGGAACAGGATCCCCGGCTCACCAATCGCTTTGACTACGACGGCGACTACGGCACGGTGCTCAATCGCTTCCTGATGCAGGCCGCGATCGGCTATCCGCTCACCGTGCATGGCACCGGCGGCCAGACACGGGCCTTCATCCATATCCGCGATTCCGTGCGCTGCGTGCAGCTGGCGCTGGAGCACCCGCCGGCTGCCGGCGAGAAGGTGAAGATCTTGAACCAGATGACCGAGAGCCATCAGGTGGGTGAGCTGGCCCGCAAGGTGGCTGCCCTCACCGGTGCCGAGATCAACCACTTGCCCAACCCGCGCAAGGAGGCGATCGAGAACGACCTGATCGTGGACAACCGCTGCTTCATCGAGCTGGGCCTCAAGCCCACCACCCTCGATGACGGTCTGCTGAGCGAGGTGGTGGATGTGGCTCGGCGCTGGGCCGACCGCTGCGACCGCAGCCGCATCCCCTGCGTGTCGGCCTGGACCACCAAGCAGGCTGAAGCCATCCAAACGGCCTGAGTCGGTCTCCCCCCTTCCGCACCCGGCACCCCTTGAAGATCGCCCTCTTCACCGAGACCTTTCTGCCCAAGGTTGATGGGATCGTCACCCGGCTCACCAAGACGGTGACCCATCTCGTGCATGGCGGCGATGAGGTGCTGATCTTCTGTCCGGAGGGTGCACCCGACACCTACATGGGCGCCCGGGTGGTGGGTGTGCCGGCCCTGCCGCTGCCCCTCTACCCCGAGCTGAAACTGGCCCTGCCCCGTCCAGCCGTGGCCGAGGCCCTGGAATCCTTCCGGCCCGACCTGGTGCATGTGGTAAACCCGGCGGTGCTGGGCCTGGGGGGGATCTGGCTGGCCAAGACCAAGGGCTATCCCCTGGTGGCCAGCTACCACACGCACCTGCCGAAGTACCTGGAGCACTACGGCATGGGGATGCTGGAGCCCCTGTTGTGGGAGCTGCTCAAGGCCGCCCATAACCAGGCCCGCCTCAACCTCTGCACCTCCACGGCGATGGTGCAGGAACTGAGCGAGAAGGGCATCCAGCACACGGCCCTGTGGCAGCGCGGTGTGGACACCGAGCTGTTCCGGCCCGAGCTGCGCAGCCCGGCCATGCGTGCGCGCCTGCTGGCCGGCCAGGGCGACACCGGCAAGCTGCTGCTCTACATCGGGCGCCTCTCGGCCGAGAAGCAGATCGAGCGAATCAAGCCGGTGCTGGAGACCATGCCCGATGCCCGGTTGGCCCTGGTGGGTGATGGCCCCTACCGCAGCCGGCTGGAGGAGCTGTTCGCCGGGCTGCCGGTGACCTTCGTGGGCTATCTGGCCGGTGAGGAGTTGGCGTCGGCCTATGCCAGCGGCGATGCCTTCGTGTTTCCCTCCAGCACCGAAACCCTCGGCCTGGTGCTCCTGGAGGCGATGGCTGCGGGCTGCCCCGTGGTGGGTGCCAACCGGGGCGGCATCCCCGACATCGTGAGTGACGGGGTGAACGGCTGCCTCTACGAACCCGAGGGCGCCGATGGCGGAGCCGCCAGCCTCAGGGCGGCCGTGCAGCGCCTGTTGGGGGATCCGGCCGAACGGGAGCAGCTGCGCCGCAACGCCCGCAGCGAAGCCGAGCGCTGGGGTTGGGCCGGAGCCACCGAACAGCTGCGCGGCTTCTACCGCCAGGTGCTCAACGACATGGCGGCGCCACCGCCGCCCCTGCAGCTTGTCGCCTGAGTTCAGCGGCCCCTGAGTTCAGCGGCCCCTGAACCAGGTGGTCATCAGCGCCTTCACCATCGGCACGGCCACGGTGCCGCCATAGCCGCCGGAGTTTTCGCCGAACGCGATGATCACCAGGGTGGGCTTGTTGGCGGGCGCATAGCCCCCGAACCAGGCGTGGTCGGGGCGAGGTGGATCCTCGGCCGTGCCCGTCTTTCCCGCCACCGGCGGCAGCTTGGGATCGTTGAGCAGGGTGGCGGTGCCGTTGGTCACCACCTGGCGCAGGCCATCGCGCACCACCGCCAGGGTGGCGGGCTTGAGGCCGATCCAGGTGCGTGGCGTGGGTCGCTCCACCAGATGGGGGGTCACCAGCCAACCACCATTGGCCACAGCGGCATTCATGCGAGCCATCTGGATCGGGGTCACCTGCAGCGCCCCCTGGCCGATCGAGGAGGTGATCGTGTCCACCGGTGTCCAGGGCTCCCCCAGCACCTCCTTCTTCCAGGCCTGATCGCCCAGTAGACCAGGGGCTTCCTCCCCCTTCAGCTCAATCCCGGTGAGGCTGCCGTAGCCGAGTCGCCGGGCGGCGCTGAACAGAGGATCGGGCCCGATCTTGAGGCCCACCTGGTAGTAAAACGTGTTGCTGCTCACCGCCAGGGCGAACGGAAACCCGATCGCGCCATGGGCCCCGTGGTCGCCGTAGCAGAGGCCGGCATAGCAGAAGGAATTCATCGTCATCACGGTCGAGGTCGGGCCGTAGAGACCGGATTCGAGAGCCGCGATCGAGGTGACGATCTTGAATGTGCTGGCCGGGGGGAAGCCCTGGAAGGCTCGGTTCAACAGGGGCGCGTCGGGCCCATTCAGGGCTGCCCACTGGGCGCCTGTGGGCCCTGGAGAGAAGACGTTGGGGTCGAACGTGGGCCGACTGGCCATGGCGCGAATGGCGCCGGTCTGGGGATCCATGGCCACGATCGCCCCCTTGCGCACCCCATCCAGCGCCCGCTCGGCCGCCAGCTGCAGCGGCAGATCAAGCGTGAGGCGCAGGTCCTTGCCGGCCCGGGCCGGCTTGTCGCCCAGGATCCGCTGCACCTGTCCGATCGCGTTCACCTCCACCTGCTGGCCGCCCCACTCACCGCGCAGATGGCTCTCGTAGGCCCTCTCCACCCCGCTGCGGCCCACCCGATCGCGGATGCGGTAGCCCTTCGCTTCGAGTTCCTTGTACTCCTCTTCCGTGATGCCGCTGGTGTACCCGAGCACGTGGGCCGCCAGGCGTCCATGGGGGTAGCTGCGGAGCACGTCCACGTCCACCTCGGCTCCCTTGAGCACACCGCTCTGCTCGCGGAAGCGCAGCACCTGCTCAGGGCTGAGGGGCCCGGCCAGCTCAATGCGGAAGCCCTCGGCGTTGGCACCGCTGCGGCGCCTCTGATCGAGCTGGGCCGCCGGCACAGCCAGCACCGTCGCCAGCCGATCCCGCAGGGCCGGCCACGCGGCATCCTCCACCTCGCGGGGTTGGATGTAGAGGTTGTAGGTGAGGCGGCTCGTCGCCAGCACCGCCCCGTTGCGATCGAGCAGCCGCCCCCGGATCGGGTTGCGCGGCATCAGCCGGATGCGGTTCTCATCGGCGCGGGCCCGGTTCTCGGTGCCATGGGCCAACTGCAGCCAGGCCAGCCGGGCCACCATCGCGCCGCTGAACAGCAACACCACCGTCAGCAGCCAGGCGGGCTGCTGGCCCATGCCGCTCTGGCGGGCCGAGGCGGGAGCGTAGGCCATGGTCAGCCGGCCTGAGGGCCGGGCGACAGCAGGGCCTGCTCAAGGGCCTCCAGGCGCTGGGCAATCCGGGCCAGGGCCTCGCTGAGCTCCCGCTCATCCGCCGGATCCACCGGGGTTGGCTCAGGCCCCTGCGGCTCGGGTGGCACATCCCGTACCTCCACCTTCATCAACGGGTTGCCGAGGCCGGGACTGAGACGGTCGAGACTCTCACGCACCTGGCTGGCCGTGGGTTCCCCCTCGTTCCGCAGCTGGCCGAGGGGATCGGGGCTGCTGCCATCGAAGGCCGCCATCACCTGCCGGGCACCACCCTGGCGGGCCCGCTCCACCACGGCCAGACCCACCGGCAGTACGTCCTGCATCAGGGTGAGCCGCAGGGCATCAAGCGGATCGGTGGCCATGGCAGCTGACGGGAGCGTCAGCGTTCAGTTTGCCGTGCGCACCGCAGGCGCCACGATCACCTGGCGGCAGTTCTGCTGACTGCCCCACCACCAACCGGCTCCCACCGCCAGCACCAGCACGGTGGTGAAGGGCAGCACGGCCTGGCGGGTGACCTCCAGGGCGATCCACTCGCTCCAGGCCCGGAGGGTGCGCTCCCGATCGAAGCGGCGGCGCTGGCGCTGTTCATCCTGCTGGCGACGCTGCAGCGACTTGGCCACCCAGCGCTCGAAGGCCCGCTTCTTGGTGACCGCCATCTTGCGCTCCACCTCCAGCAACTGACCGGCGGTGAGTTCGGGATTGAAGGTGCTGATCAGCTCCAGGGTTTTGAGGAACATCTCCACCGCGCCGTCGCGGATCCGGCGCTCCTCGTCGTCCAAGAGCTCCCAGTCGAGCTCGGGGTAGAAGCGGGTGCGGTTGGCGGCGATCTGGTCTTCCGGCATCTGGCCCGGTTGCCGCAGCCAGCGGTCGGTGTTGGCGTCGAAACGGCGCCAGTAGAGGAAGGGGTTGAGGTAAATCGTGCGACCACCCAGCACGATGCTGTCCTGCTGCAGGCGGCGCTGCAACTGGGGATCCAGCTCGCCGGTGGTGGCGTACGACGTCGCGGCGGCGGCGTTCACTGCGCTGGGGCGGGGAGCGCCCTGATGGTATCGGTGGGCAGCCGCTGCGGCCAGCCCAAACCGCTGGGCCGTGAGCTCACTCCCACTCGATCGTGCCGGGGGG
Source organism: Cyanobacteriota bacterium (assembly GCA_046081805.1). Lineage (GTDB taxonomy): Bacteria > Cyanobacteriota > Cyanobacteriia > PCC-6307 > Cyanobiaceae > UBA5018. The sequence continues at coordinate 3,545 of JBJTWP010000084.1, read as the reverse complement.
TTTGCTGGTGATGTCGAGCACCACCCGGTTCACCCCCTTCACCTCGTTCACGATGCGGTTGGAGATGGTCTCCAGCAGGTCGTAGGGCAGCCGCGACCAATCGGCGGTCATGCCGTCTTCCGAGGACACGCAGCGCAGCACCACCGGGAAGGCATAGGTGCGCTTGTCGCCCATCACCCCCACGCTGCGCACTGGCAGCAGCACGGCGAAGGCCTGCCAGATCTCGTTGTAGAGACCGGCATCGCGGACCTCCTCGCGCACGATCAGATCGGCATCGCGCAGGATGTCGAGCTTGTCGTCGGTCACCTCGCCCAGAATCCGGATCGCCAGGCCGGGGCCGGGGAAGGGGTGACGGCCCACGATCTCCTCGGGCAGCCCGAGGGAGCGGCCCACCTTGCGCACCTCGTCCTTGAAGAGCTTGCGCAGGGGCTCCACCAGCTTGAACTGCAGATCATTGGGCAGACCGCCCACGTTGTGGTGGCTCTTGATCTTCACCGCCACCCGCTCACCGGTTTTCGGGTCGACGTTGGTGCCGGCGCTCTCGATCACATCGGGATAGAGCGTGCCCTGGGCCAGGTAATCAAAGGGGCCGAGGCGCTTGCTCTCCTGCTCGAACACCCGGATGAACTCGGTGCCGATCAGCTTGCGCTTCTCCTCGGGGTCGGTGATACCAGCGAGCTTGTTGATGAAGCGCTCTCGGGCATTGATGTACTCCACCCGGATGTGAAACTGCTTGTCGAAAAAGTCCGTCAGGAACTCCGGCTCACCTTTACGCATGAAGCCCTGGTCGATGAACATGCAGGTGAGCTGATCACCGATCGCCTTGTGCAGCAGGAAGGCCAGGGTGGAGGAATCGACGCCGCCGGAGAGGGCCAGCAGCACCCGTTTGTCGCCCACCTGGGCGCGTACATCGGCCACAGCCTCCTCAATGAAGGCGGCGGTGGTCCAGTCGGCTTCGCAACCACAGATGTGGTAAACAAAGTTGCGGATCATCGCCATGCCGCAGCTGGAATGCACCACCTCGGGATGGAACTGCACCCCATACAACCGCCTGTTGTGATCGGCGACCGCCGCTTCCGGGGTGTTGTCGGTATGGGCCAGGCGCACGAAGCCACTGGGGAGGCGCTCCACCGAATCGCCATGGCTCATCCACATCGTGGAGCCCTCCTCCACGTTGGTGAGCAGATCGGTGGGGTCGTCCACGCTGAGCGGTGCCTTTCCGTATTCGGCGCGGCCGGCCGCCACCACCGAGCCCCCCAGCTGCCGCACCATCAGCTGCATGCCGTAGCAGACCCCCAGCACGGGAATGCCCAGATCCCAGAGCCCTGGATCGCACAACGGTGCACCCGGCTCGTACACGGAACTGGGGCCGCCGCTGAGGATGATGCCCCGGGGCGCCAGCTCCCGGAGTTGCCCGGCGCTGGTGCTGTGGCCCAGCACCAGCGAAAACACCTCGGTTTCGCGCACCCGCCGGGCGATCAGCTCCGAATACTGGGAGCCGAAATCCAGGATCACGATCGCCGGCTGGCGTGACGACTGCGACGCGGCGTCGAGAGAGGACATGGCGACCAGGGCATTCGAATCACCCTAAAAGGAGCCCCCAAGCGCGCCAAACACCGGCTGCCCCACCGGTCCCAGGGCGCACACCTGGCGGGAACGGTCGAACAGCACCGCCCCCACCGCCGGGTGGGTGTGGCCATAGCGGGCGAGGTAGGCGCGGCTGCGGGCCTCCACCGCAGCGGCGATGCGCTGGAGCAGACGATCGGCCAGTGCCCGATCCACCGCCGTCAGCCCGGCCAAGGCCGCCTCCACCGTCGGCGCGGCATGCAGGGCGATGAGCGCCTCACCGCCCAGCCCCTCGAGGGCCGCCAGGGCGGTGAGCACCTCGGCGCGGCCATCGGCCAGGTGGTGATGGGTGTGGAAGATCCCCCCCGCCAGCTTGATCAACTTGCCCTGGTAGCCAAACAGCAGCAGCCGCCGCACCCCTGCTTCGGCGGCCGCCACCAGCAGGGGCCCCAGCCAGTTGCCGGCCTTGAGCAGCAGCTCCGGCGGCAGGCCCAGCCGCGGCGCCAGGTCCAGGCCGTTCTCACCGATCACCAGCACCAGATCACCAGCGAAGTGCGGCGCTGCGGTGCGCTGCCTCAGGGAGTCCAGCGCGAGCTGGAGCTGCTCCGGTGCCGCGCTGCGCTGCACCTCGGCCTGGGTGCCGATCAAGGCCAGGCCGTCCACCACGCCGAAGGCCGCATTGCTGGTGCGCTCTGCCAACCGCGCCCCCTCCGGGATCATCACCGTGAGCCGCAGGCCCCGATCCGCCGCCAGCACCGGGTGGAGGTTGGCCTCCAGCAGGGCGCGGGCATAGGCCGAGAGGCAGGGCTCGCCGCTGGCCTCGATCACCCCCACGCCCTCACCGGCCTCCAGCTCCAGCCGCCCAGCGGAGCCAGCCAGCCAGCGCACCTGCACCCACACCGCCAGGTTGCGGGTGAGATCGAGCACCCCGGGGCCCGGGTCGCAGCGGGTCACGCCCAGGGCCGTGCCGTCGGGGAGCAGGGCTGCCGCCTCCACCGGCACGGGCACGGCCGAAACCCCATCCGCACCGAATGGATCCAGCAGCAGCCGCTGTTCGGCCGTGAAGGGTTCCCCCTCCAGCCGCTGCAGGGCGGCCCGGGCCGCCGCGGCCACCCACACCGGCAGCGTGTAACCCACCTGGAGGCACCTCGACACAGTTTTTTATGGTGGTCGATTGCGCGCCGCGCGCCGCCATCCCCCCTTCTCCATGCAGGACAAGCTCACCCTGATGATCCCCGGCCCCACCCCGGTGCCGGAAACCGTCCTGCAGGCGCTGGGCCGGCACCCGATCGGCCACCGCAGCGCTGATTTCCAGAAGATCGTCAAGCGCACCACCGAGCAGCTCCAGTGGCTGCATCAGACGAGCAACGACGTGCTCGTGATCACCGGCAGCGGCACCGCCGCCATGGAGGCCGGCATCGTGAACGTGCTGAGCAAGGGCGACACCGTGCTCTGCGGCGACAACGGCAAGTTTGGCGAGCGCTGGGTGAAGGTGGCGAAGGCCTACGGCCTCAACGTGCAGGTGATCCGGGCGGAGTGGGGCCAGCCCCTGGATCCCGAAGCCTTCCGCGCCGCCCTGGAGGCCGACACCGCCAAGGCGATCAAGGCCGTGATCCTCACCCACTCGGAAACCTCCACCGGGGTGATCAACGACCTCGAAGCGATCGCTGGCCATGTGAAGGCCCACGGCACCGCCCTCACCATCGCCGACTGCGTCACCAGCCTCGGCGCTTGCAACGTGCCGATGGATGCCTGGGGCATCGACGTGATCGGCTCGGGCTCCCAGAAGGGCTACATGATGCCGCCGGGGCTCGCCTTCGTGGCCATGAGCGAGCGGGCCTGGGCCGCCGCTGAACGCTCCGACCTGCCGAAGTTTTACCTGGACCTGGGCAAATACCGCAAATCGGCCAAGGCCGACAGCAACCCCTTCACCCCGGCCATCAACCTCTACTTCGCCCTGGAGGCGGCGCTGGAGATGA
>JBJTWP010000083.1:0-12202 GCA_046081805.1 Cyanobacteriota bacterium | reverse complement strand
CGATCAGGCCCCAGCGGTAGGGCTCATGCAGCTTGTCGTGCATCCCATCGGTGATCAGGTCGCCGTTGCCGGTGCGCAGGCCCTGCAGCAGCAGGGTGAGTGCCCCCAGGTTCACGACCGCATCGCTGATCGGGATCGTCTTGGGCATCAACCGCCTGGCCTCGCTGGTGGTGAGCCGGATCGCCGGGATCGCCACCACGGCCACCACCTGGGGTGACCACTCGCAGCGCACCACGCGCCAGCGGTGGGAGGCGGCCTTGGCCGTCATGCACAGACCGCCCACCAGGGAGGGCACCACGTTGTCGGGGTGCCCCTCGATGTCAATGGCCAGTTCCAGCAGCTTCTCCTTGCTCAGGGGTTCGCCCATCAGGGCATTGGCCCCGATCAACCCCGCCACGATGGCCGTGGCACTGCTGCCAAGCCCCCTGGCCGGAGGCACCGCCAGCCGCACCCGCGCCTCGATCCCCACCGGCTCCTCCCCTGCTTCCTTCCACACCCGCTGGGCGGAGCGATACACCAGGTTGTCGGGGCCGCCGCGCAGATGGGCCCCTTCACTGCCCTCGATGATCAGCTCGAAGCGCTCAGCGCCCCCCTCGATGCAGCGCAGTTCGAACACGTTGTCCAGCTCCAGGGCCGCGCCGAGGCAGTCGAACCCCGGCCCCAGGTTGGCGGTCGTGGCCGGCACATGCACCGCCACCCCTTGTCCGACGCGGGGACGCACCATCGGGCCTTCTCTGCTGGGCCCAGTGTCTCAGGCCGCCAGCAGCATCCGGGCGCGACAGGCGGCGCTGTACTGGCCGATGGCCGGATCGATCACGGCCGTGATCGGCAGGCTCTCCAGGACGGGGCGAAGCCGGCCCTTGGCCAGGAAGGCCTCCACGAAGGCCGGGCTGCGCAACGGCTCCAGCAGCTTGCCCGCCGTGCCGCCGGCCAGCCAGATGCCGCCGCGGCTCAGCCCCGCCAGCGCCAGATCGCCGACGACGCTGCCGTAGGCCCCCAGCCAGAGCTGCAGCGCCTCGCTGGCAAGGGGTTCGGCGGCGGCAGCGGCCCTGGCCACCGCCGCCGGCAGGTCGGCGCCGGCTTCGCCTCGCTCCCAGGCCCGGCGCTCGGCGGTCAGGGGGTGGCTGCCGCCGGGATCGCGGCTGCTCAGCAGCCAGCGCGCCACGTGGCCCAGGCCCGTGCCGCTCACCACCCGCTCGATCGACAGCCGCTCCAGGCCGAGGTCGGCCGCCAGCCATTGCTTCAGGGCCCACTCAGTCGCGTTGCGTGGGGCGAATTCCCCGTGGGCGCCCTCGCTGGGCACCGCCTTGAGGCCCAAGCCGGTGGGGATCCCCCAGGCCACCCCCAGGCCGGTGCCGGCTCCCAGCACCAGCAGGGGCTCGGCCCCATCGGGGCGGCCGGCGCGGATCGGGGCCTGCTGGTGGGCGCCCAGGTGGGGCAGGCCGTAGATGAGCACGGCGAAGTCGTTCACCAGCTCCACGGCTGGAATGCCCGTGGCCTGGGTCAACACCGACGCCTCCAGCCGCCAGGGCAGGTTGGTGAGCCTGGCCTGGCCCGCCTGCACCGGCCCCGCCACGGCGAAGCAGGCGGCCGCCGGCAGGGCATCCCCCGCCCCGGCCTGGGGGTTCTCCGCCAGGAACGCCTGCACCATCGGCGCCAGGTCGTCCCAGGCGGCGGAGGGGTAGCGCTGGCTGCGCAGCAGGCTCAGGCTTCCCCCCACCTCCAGCCCGTAGAGGGCCAGCAGCGTCTTGGTGCCGCCGATGTCGCCGGCCAGCAGGGTGGTCATGGCAGCTCGGGCGCGGTCAGGCGGAGCCGGCGGCGGGCGCAGGCCCGAGGCCCAGGCCAGCGGCGCGGTCCTGATGGGCCTGGCGCGCTGCCGCCAGCAGATCCGCCACCGCCACGCTGCCCAGGTCGCCGTCGCGGCGGCTGCGCAGGCTCACCGAGTTAGCTTCGGCCTCTTTTGCACCGATCACCCCGAGCACGGGGATCTTCATCTGCTCGCCGTTGCGGATCAGCTTGCCGAGGCGGTCGCCGGACCGGTCGATGCTGGCGCGGATACCACCGGCCTTGAGTTGCTGCTGCAGCGCTTCGGCGTAGGGGCGTACCTCATCGGTGACGGGCAGCAGGCGGATCTGCTCCGGGGCCAACCAGAAGGGGAAATCGCCGGCGTAGTTCTCGGTCATGATCCCGAAGAACCGTTCCAGCGAGCCGAAGATGGCGCGGTGGATCATGATCGGCCGCTGGCGCGATCCGTCGGCGGCCACGTACTCGAGCGCAAAGCGCTCGGGCAGGTTGAAGTCGAGCTGGATGGTGGAGCACTGCCACATCCGCCCGATGGCATCTTCGATCTTGAGATCGATCTTGGGGCCGTAGAAGGCACCGCCGCCCGCATCGATCCTGTAGGCCCAGCCCTTGCGGTTCAGGGCCTCGATCAGGCCGTTGGTGGCCAGGTCCCACACGGCGTCGTCGCCGATCGACTTCTCCGGGCGGGTGGAGAGGTTGATCTCGTAGTTGCGGAAATCGAAGGCGGAGAGGATCGTCTCGGTGAGATCGAGGATCGCCAGGATTTCATCGCCGATTTGCCCTGGTAGACAGAACACATGGGCGTCGTCCTGGGTGAAGCCGCGCACGCGCATCAGGCCGTGCATCACGCCGGGCCGTTCGTAGCGGTAGACGGTGCCCAGTTCGGCCCAGCGGATCGGCAGTTCGCGGTAACTGCGCAGGGTGCTGGCGTAGGTGAGCACGTGGAACGGGCAGTTCATCGGCTTGAGCTGGTACTCCCGCTCGTCCACCTGCATCGGCCCAAACATGGACTCCCGGTAGAAGTCGAGGTGGCCCGAGGTTTTCCAGAGGCTGATGTCCGCCACGTGGGGCGTGTAGAGCAGCTCGTAGCCCGCCTCGAAGTGGGCCTGGCGCCAGAACTCCTCGATCAGCAGCCGCATCCGCGCGCCGCGGGGATGCCAGAACACCAGGCCAGCACCGGCTTCGTCCTCGATCGAGAACAGGTCGAGGTCGGTGCCGAGGCGGCGGTGGTCGCGGCGCTTGGCCTCCTCCTGGCGCCGCTTGTGCTCGGCCAGCTGCTCGGGGGTTTCCCAGGCGGTGCCGTAGATGCGCTGGAGCTGGGCGTTCTTCTCATCGCCGCGCCAGTAGGCACCCGCCACGCTCTCCAGCTCAAAGGCCTTGGCGTTGAGCTCGCTGGTGTTGGCCACGTGGGGGCCGGCGCAGAGATCCCACCACTCCTCGCCCAGGGTATAGAGGGTGATTGGCTCCTGAATCCCGGCCAGGATCTCGAGTTTGTAGGGCTCGTTCTGGGCCTGGATCTTGGTTTCGGCCTCAGCGCGGCTCACCTCGATGCGCTCGAGCGGCAGCTTCTTGTTGATGATCCGGACCATCTCCTTCTTGATGGCCTTGAGATCGGCCTCCGTGAAGGGATCGGGATTGTCGAAGTCGTAGTAGAAGCCGCTCTCCGTCCAGGGACCGATGGTGACCTGGGCCTTGGGGAACAGCTTCTGCACCGCCATCGCCAGCACATGGCTCATCGAGTGGCGGATGCGCAGCAGCTGCGCGCTCTCGCTGGTTTTGGGCAGCGCGATCGCCGGGGCTTCGGCGGTGCTGCGGGTGCTCGCCGGGCCGGCTGGGCTGGACGGGGCGGCGGCGATCACAGACACGAATCCCAGCTGGGGCAAGGGCGAGGAACGGATCCTACGCAGCGTTCCTAGGCTCGGCCCCATGGCCACCATTCCTCCTTCGCTGCCCCCGGGCTCACCGCCGGGCGGGGAGCTGCTCGACCAGTTGCTGGGTTCGCTGATGGGCGACTTCCGCTTCTGGTTCGCGCGCGGGCTGGTGTTGCTGGAGCTCTGCCCCGACCACGTGATGGCCCCCGAGCAGCGGGCATCCCTGGCGGCGGAACTGCAGCAGGGCCAGCGGGCCCTGCAGGCCGCCAATAGCCTGCGCCAGGCGGCCCCCACCCCCATGGCCCTGGAGATGGAGACGCTCACCCCCTGGCACCAGCTGGTGCTCCAGGTGTGGAACCTCTCGGCTGCCCTGCGGCTGGCAGGGGTGGCGCTGCCGGAGCGGGAGTGGCCGGTCAGCCCCTGAGCCCGCGCCGCCAGCGCCGCCTCGGCTGCTGGCTGTTGGGGGGCGGCGCGGCCCTGGCCCTGCGCAGCTGGAATCTGCTGCCCCTGGCGTGGACCTGCCCGCTGCGCCAGCTCACCGGCGTGCCCTGTCCGGCCTGCTACCTCACCCGCGCCTTGCTGTGCGGCCTGCGGGGGGACTGGGCGCTCTCGCTGCGCTGGCATCCGCTCGGGCTGGTCCTGCTGCTGGGGGCGGGTTTGCTCACGGCCGTCCTGCTGGCGGGGCGCTTGCCCCGGCCCCAGCGCCTGGTTCCCCTGGGCCTGGCGGCCGGCGGCCTGCTGCTGGCGGTGTGGCTGATCCGGCTCTGGGGCTGGAGCCGAGGCGTGCCCCTGCCGGGGTGAGGCCGGCCCTGGCCGGGTTCCGGTTCAGCCGGCCAGGAAGCCCAGGGCGCCCTTCACCCGCTGCAGCGAGCCGCTGGCCACGGCCTGGGCCCGCTCGCGCCCCTGCCGGAGCACAGCTTCGAGGGCGCCGCGGTCGGCGCGGAGTTCCGCGTAGCGCGCCTGCACCGGCCGCAGGGCCTCCACGGTGGCTTCGGCCAGCAGGGGCTTGAAGTGGCCCCAGCCCATGGCCTGGCACTCGGCCGCCGCCTCCGGGCGCCCCTTGCCGCTGAGCAGGGCGTAGAGGCCCAGCAGGTTGTCGGCCTCGGGGCGCTCCGGGTTGCCGAACTCCAGCCCCATGGTGGGATCGGTCTTGGCCCGTTTGATCTTCCTGGTGATCTGCTCGGGCGGATCGAGCAGGTTGATGCGCGAGCCCTCGTTGGGGTCGCTCTTGCTCATCTTGCTGCTGCCGTCGGTGAGGCTCATCACCCGTGCCCCCTCCTGGAGGATCAGCGGTTCGGGCACCTTGAGCACGGGGATCGGCTCGCCTGCGGCATCCCGGGGGGCGAAGCGGGCGTTGATGCGCTGCTGGGCGATGTCGCGGGCCAGCTCCAGGTGCTGCTTCTGGTCTTCCCCCACCGGCACCAGATCGGCGTCGTAGAGCAGGATGTCGGCGGCCATCAGCACCGGGTAATCGAGCAGGCCCACCGACACCTGGTCGCCCTGCTTGAGGGCCTTCTCCTTGAACTGGATCATGCGCTCCAGCCAGTTCAGCGGCGTCACGCAGTTGAGCAGCCAGCACAGCTCGCTGTGGGCACTCACCTGGCTCTGCACGAACACGGTGGAGCGCTCCGGGTCGATGCCGCAGGCCAGGTAGAGGGCGGCGGTGCTGAGGGTGTCCTCCGCCAGGCGGGCCGGATCGTGGGGCACGGTGATGGCGTGCAGATCCACCACGCAGAAGAACGTGTCGTGGCTGTCCTGCAGGCCCACCCAGTTGCGGATGGCGCCGAGCCAGTTGCCCAGATGCAGCGATCCGGTGGGTTGAACCCCCGACAGCACCCGCGGCCGCGCCATGGAATCAGGCCTCGGGGGCGTCGCCGCTGACGGGTGTCTCGTCGCCGGGGAGGTCGCTCTCCTCCGCGGCGGCGGGTTCGGCCCCGAGGTGGTCAGCCGCTTCCACGGACTCGGCTTCGGCGGCGACAGCCGCTGGCCTCGCCGGCCGGGCAAAGGGATCGATGCGTGGAGTGCGCTCGGCCCGGCGCTCACCCCGCCCGTCGCCCCGGCCCTCACCCCGGCCCTCACCCCGGCCTTCGCCCCGCCCGTCCTGGCGCCGGCCCCCAGCCCTGGGCCCGTCGCTGCGGGGACCGGCCTGGGATCGCTGCTGGGCCACCAGTTCGTCGAGCTGGCCATCCTCCAGCAGCTGGGCCACGGTGCGGATCGAGAAGCCCAGGGCCGCCACGGTGGAGCGCAGCTGGAAAGCTTCCTGAACGGCGCGGGCGGCACGCATCTCATTGTCACTGAGGCGGATGCGGAAGCCGCCCGGCTCGCGTTGGCCCTGACCCCGGCCGCCAGCGCCGCGACCGCCCTGGCCCTGACCGTCGTAGGACGACGCGTGGGAAGAGGTGGTGGTGTCGTCGGCCATCGCCGCAGCCCCTGGAGTCAGGGGCAAGTGTGCCCTATCGGCTCCCGGTTGGCTGGCCACCAGATCAACTGATGCTGCGCCTCGCGGCCCGGAGGGGCCAGCACCAGCAGGGGCAGCTGGCGCTCCCGCCCAGGCCCCAGGCTGCGGCGGTAGCGCTCGAGCAGCGCCAGATAGCAGCTGAGGGTCCAGCCCTGGTTGCCCTGCTCCTGCCGCTGCCACAGGCGCCGCTGAGCCTGCTGAAAGGCGTCACTTCCGAACTCCTGCCAACACTGCAACTGGGCGCTCCAGTCATCGAGACCGACCTGACACAGCTGGCGATAGCGCACCAGTTCCGGTGCCGCCTCGCTGCCATCCGGCGGCAGCAGGCCCGCCAGGCGTTCCACCCGCACGCGCTCCAGGCGCAGCCAGCACGGCTCCAGCAGGGCCACCGGCAGGTCGCCGCTCCACTGGGGTGCCTCAGCCAGCTCCAGGCTCCACTGCCGCAGCTGCTGGCGTTGCCGATCGGTCAGCCGCAGGTTGGCCCCGCTGCCCGGATCCAGCGGGGCCGGTCGGGATCGACTCAGTCGGGGGCTGGCAGTCACCGGAGCCAGGTCCGCGGCGGACCCAAGGATGGATCACAACCTAAGGAGCCCTGCCCGGCGGTCGGAAGCTGCGCTAAAGATGCGCTCGATTGCCATTGCTGAACGTCCGGTGAGCGCCCCGCCCACGGCCATCACGGCACTCCCCCCGGCGGCGCTCCCCGCGAGGCAGCTCCCCGCGAGGCAGCTCCACCAGAGGCTGCTCCACCAGAGGCTGCTCCACCAGAGCCTGCTCGCTCCGCTTGGGCCCCTGCTGCGTCGCTGGTGGCCAGCCGCCGCCCTGGTGGGCGGCGGCTGGCTGGTGATGGAGGCCTCCCCACCATTCAGCCACTGGCTGTCGGGCGGCCCGTCCTTCACCCTGGCCGCCGGGGCCTCTGGCATGCTTTGGCTGCTGCGGCCCCGGCGCCGCCCGGGCCTGGCGGACACCGATCTGCAGGGCTGGCTGACGCGCCTTGAAGGTCTGCTGCCCCAGTTTGAAGCCCTGGATGCCCAGCCCTCAGGGCGTTCCGAGCGGCTGATCCAGCTGCGCCAGACCCTGGCGGAAGCCCCCCTGCGACTCGCGGTGGTGGGCCTGGGGGAGGCCGATGCCAGCCTGCAGCAGACCCTGGCCGCTGCCCTGCCCTGTCCTGCCGGTCTGATCCTGCACTGGGCGGATCCCCTGCCCCGCTGGAGCGCCGCCTGGCGCTGGCCCGCCGTCTTTGAACGCTGCGATCTGCTGATTCATCGGCTGCAGGCGCCACTTCTGGCCGCGGAGCTGCGCTGGCTTGAGGCCATGCCAGAGGGGCAGCCGGCCTGGCTGCTGGTGAGCGCCGCTGGCCAGCTTCCCCAGCACGAGTTGCGCCGCGAGCTGGAGGCCCAGCTTCCCCAGGGCTGCCTCGGCCGCCTGCTGCTCTGGGACGGCGACAACGCTCACCTGGCCGCCTGTCTGGAACCGCTGGCCCAGGGGCTGCGGCAGGACCATGGCGCCTGGCGCCAGTTCACCCGCCTGCGGCTGGCGCGCCAACTGCATGGCCAGTGGCAGGCGGACCTGGAGCTGTTGCGCCGCGAGCGGTTCGACGTTCTCCTGCAGCGCACCCAGTGGCTGGTGGCCGCGGGCGTGGTGGCCGCGCCGCTGCCTAGCCTCGATCTCCTGGTGCTCGCCGTGGCCAACGGCCTGATGCTCCAGGAGATGGCCCGTCTGTGGCAGTGCCCGTGGACCCTGGAGCAGCTGCGCACCGCCGCCGCCGAGCTGGCCCGCGCAGCCCTGGCGCTGGGGGTGGTGGAGTGGAGCAGCCAGAGCCTGGCTGGCCTGCTCAAGCTGCATGGGGCCACCTGGCTGCTGGGGGGTGCGTCCCAGGCCCTGAGCGCGGCGTACCTGACCAGGGTGGTGGGCTGCGCCATGGCGGATGTGCTCGCCCTCTCCAGCGGTGTGAGCGAGCCTGATCTGGAGCGGCTCAAGCGCGAGGCGCCGCTGATCGTGGCCAGGGCCGCCGACAGCGAGCGGCTCGACTGGCAGCGGTTTCTCCAACAGGGCCGCCAGTGGCTGAGGGAGCAAGCGGCGTAAGCCATAGCCGGCGGACCTCGCCCGTTCGGACGGGGGCTTGCTGGTTCGGCTGATCCCCTGATCCAGTTGCTCCCCGAAGCTGATCGATCCCAGGCCGGCTGCCATCATCGGCGGGCGGGCCCTGTGATCTCCGCTGGGGTTGGGTGGTGCAGCTGGATCAAGGCTTTCTGTTCGCCTTCCTGATCACCCTGGCGGCTGGGCTTGCCACCGGGGTCGGCAGCGTGCTTGGTCTGCTGACGAATGGCTTCAACCCCAGGCTGCTGAGCCTGGCGCTGAGCTTCTCGGCCGGCGTGATGATCTTCGTGAGTTTCGTGGAGATCTTTCCGAAGGCCCGCCTCTCCATGGCTGCCGCGCTGGGTCCGCGGCTTGGCTATGCGGCGACGCTGCTGGCCTTCTTCGCCGGGATCGCCCTGGTGGCCGTGATCGATCTGCTGCTGCCCCAGCACCAGCTGGCGGCGTCCGATCCAGCCTCCGATCCAGCCGGAGGGCCCAACGGATCCACCCAGATCGGATTCACCCAGATCGGGACCAGCCAGGGTGGGCCCACCCAGCGCGAGCTGATGCGAACCGGCCTGTTCACGGCCCTCGCCATCGCCATCCACAATTTTCCCGAGGGTCTGGCCACCTTCGTGGGGGCCATCGCCAATCCACGGCTCGGCCTGGGGATCGCCCTGGCCATCGCCATCCACAACATCCCGGAGGGGCTGGCGATCTCCGCACCGGTGTATTACGCCACCGGCAGTCGCCGCCAGGCCTTTGCCCTCTCCTTTGCCTCAGGGCTTGCCGAGCCGGTGGGGGCATTGGTGGGCTACGGCTTGCTGCGCCACTTCTTCAGCGACGTGGTGTTCGGCGTGGTCTTCGCCAGTGTGGCCGGAATCATGGTGTATCTCTGCTTCGACGAGCTGCTGCCAGCCGCCCGGCGCCATGGGGCCCATCCAGTGATGATCGCCGGAGTGGTGGCCGGCATGGCCGTGATGGGCCTCAGCCTGGTGATGTTCAGCTGAAGCCGCCGCCCAGGCTGGCCAGCAGCAGGGAGCCATTGATCAGCACGATCACGAAGGCACAACTCCAGCCCAGGCCCTGAAGCCAGCCTGGTGCGGTGAGGCTTCCCATCACACCAGGGCGGCCGCAGATCCACACCAGCGGAATCACGGCGAAGGGCAGCTGCAGGCTCAGAAGCACCTGACTGAGCACCAGCAGCTGGTTGGTGGCCTGATCACCCAACAGCAAAGCTGTGCCCATGGCAGGCAGCAGCGCCAGGCTGCGGGTGATCAGCCGCCGTTTCCAGCCAGGCATCCGCAGCTGCAGAAAGCCCTCCATCACCACCTGGCCGGCCATGGTGCCGGTGAGCGTGGAGCTCTGGCCCGCCGCCAGCAGCGCCACTCCGAACAGCAGGCTCGCCAGGGTCGTGCCGAGCATGGGGCTGAGCAGGCGGTAGGCCTGGGCCAGGTCGGTGACCGGCTCAGCCAGGCGGCCGTGGAAGCTGCCGCTGGCCAGCACCAGGATCGCCACGTTCACCAGCAGGGCAAAGCTCAGGGCCACCACCGTGTCGAGGATGCTGAAGCCCAGGGCTCGCTGCGCCATGCCCGGGCCTTCGGGCCAGCGGCGCGAGCGCACCAGTTCAGAGTGCAGATAGAGGTTGTGGGGCATCACGGTGGCGCCGAGGATGCCGGCGGCGATCAGGAGCTGGCCCCGGTCGTGCAGGGTGTCCGGATGGGGCTGGAATCCCCGCAGCACCGCGATCCAGTCAGGCTGCAGCAGCAGCATCTCCACCGCGAAGCAGCTTCCCACCAAGGCCACCAGGCCGATCACCACCGCTTCCAGTTGCCGCACCCCCCAGCGCTGCAGGCTGAGCAGCAACACCGTGTCGAGCACGGTGAGCACCACCCCCCAGGCCAGCGGCAGGCCGAAGAGCAGCTGCAAGGCGATGGCCGTGCCCACCAGTTCGGCCAGGTCGCAGGCCACGATCGCCAGCTCAGCCAGCAGCCAGAGGGGAATCCGCCAGCCGCTGGGCAGCAGGCGGCTGCAGGCTTCGGCCAGGTTCATGCCGGTGGCAATCCCCAGCCGGCAGCAGAGGGTCTGCAGCACCATCGCCATCAGGCCTGAGAGTCCCACCACCCAGAGCAGCCGGTAGCCGAACTGCGAGCCTGCCGCCAGGTCGGTGGCCCAGTTGCCCGGGTCCATGTAGCCCACCGCTACCAGGTAGCCAGGACCCAGCACCCGCAGAACAATGGCGAGGGCTGGAGCACCGCTGGGAATGACCACAGCGCCGGGCCGCGGTCGTTCGCTGGATCTGCCCATGGCGCCAGGTTACGGACGAGCTGTCTGCCGCCATCGGCGAAGATGCTTCGAGATCCACGCAGCAGCCCTCGCCCCGCCTCCGGCCCCTCCCTACCCGCCGTGTCTCCCTCTGAGCCGTCCGCTGACCCGTCCGCTGAGTCATCCGCTGACCCGTTCGCTGACCCGTCCGCTGAGTCAATCGCTGACTCGTCCGCCTGCTGTTCTGCACCCCAGCCCAGGGAGAGCAAGCCAGATCCAGGCCCCACGGCCAACCAGCGCTGGCCATGGTGGCCGCTGTTGCCCCTCTACCCCTATGGCCGGCGCCGCACCCTGGTGCGCGAGCTGATCCCCGGCCAGCTCTGGAGCTTTGAGCAGCTTCAAGGGGTGTTCTACGTGGCGGTGCCGATCCGCATGACAGTGGTGCGCCTGCGCCACGGACTGATGCTCTACGCCCCGGTGGCCCCCACCGCTGAGGTGGTGGCGGCCCTGCGGGACCTGGAAGCGCTCCATGGACCGGTGCTGTCGATGGTGCTGCCCACCAGTTCGGGGCTGGAGCACAAGTTGCCCGTACCGGCGATGGCGCGGGCCTTCCCGCGGGCGGAGGTGTGGGTGACGCCGCGGCAATGGAGTTTTCCCCTGCCCCTGCCCCTGCCCTGGTTGGGCTTTCCCCCCGGTCGCACCCGGGTGCTGTTTGAGCAGGGTCTGCCCCACGGCGATGAACTGCGCTGGCATGCCCTGGGCCCCCTCGATCTCGGACCCGGCTGCTTCATGGAGGCGGCCTGCCTGCACCGGGCCAGCGGCAGCCTGCTGGTGTGCGACGGCCTGGTGGCGATCGCCGATCAGCCGCCCGAGATTTTCGAGGCCGATCCACTGCCGCTGCTGTTCCATGCCCGGGAGCGCGGGGATGAGCCACTGGTCGATTCGCCGGAACGGCGGCTGCGGGGTTGGCGGCGGCTGGTGCTGTTCGCCTCCTTCCTGCGGCCGGAGCGGCTGAAGCTGCCAGGTTGGGGTGACGTGATGCTCCAGGCCCTGGGGCCAGGGTTGCGCCGGCCCTCGGCCTACTTCGGGCTCTATCCCTTCCGCTGGAGCGACGACTGGGAGGCCGAATATCGGGCCCTGGTGCCGGAGGGGCCGCCCGTGATCCAGGTGGCACCGGTGCTGGAGCGGCTGGTGTTGCCCCGTTGTCGCGATGTCCTGCTGGATTGGCTGAGGACCCTGGCGGCGGAGCCCGACCTGGGCTGGTTGGTGCCGGCGCACTACTCCGCCCCGTTGTCCTGCTCCTCGCAGGCCCTGGACCAGTTGGCCGCGGCGATCGAGGCCCGGCCCTGGGCGCCCGATGGCGGCAGCTGGAGCTATCTGGCCGGGATCGACAGCACCCTGCTCAGGCTGGGGGTGGTGCCAGCCGATCCCGTCGGCAACGGCTGACCTGGACCCAGGCGGGTCAGAGGCGCAGCTCGCCGGGATCAGCGTCGAGCTCGCCCATCCCGCCGCTGCCGATCAGGGTGCTCTCCAGTTCCATTCGCTGCTCCATCTGGCGCAGGAAATAGCCGGTCATCATCGCCGAGGCCAGCAGTCCGCCGAGGTTTTCGCGGCTGGGCTGGATCTTCACGTCGAACTGCTCCGAGGGGAGCATTCCCAGCAGCCCCTGCACGTTGTGGCGAATGATGTCCTGGATTTCAGGGCTGGCGGAGCGGGCCACCCGTGGCAG
>JBJTWP010000082.1:0-5762 GCA_046081805.1 Cyanobacteriota bacterium | reverse complement strand
GCCTCCTGCTGGCGGCCCAGTTCGAGGCCCAGTTCGAGGCCCAGTTCGCGGCCCTCGGCGAGGCCCTTGCGAACGATGTACTGATAAACGCTGGAATCTTCGAGGATGCTCATGGCCAGAAGACGTTGGATCACGTCCTGGGGAAAGATTAGGCCGGCCAGCAGCTGGCAGCCGCTGGTGATGCTGCGCCGCTGATCGGGATCGGGATCGGCGATGGCCTGCAGCCGCTGGCGTACCTGGCTCAGCACCTGCTCGGCCGGGCCATCCGGGAGCCGGGTGAGCACAGCCAGGGGCAGCAGGGGCGGATCGACCAGCAGTGGGGCGGGGTCCTGTTCCCACAGCCGCAGGCTGATGAAGCGATGGCGGGTGTGGCCGATGGCCAGCTCCTCGATCCAGGCCAGCGGACTGGTGGTGGGTTTGAGGTGAATCACCACCTGGCGGATCGGGCGGCGAAAGCGCCGATGCAGGCGAATCCAGTACTCGAGCATGCGCTCGGCGATGGCGGCATCGGGACGGGTCTGGAACTCGATGTGGAGCAGCGGCAGCTCCGGCAGGGCTCCGGCCTGGGGCAGCAGGATCACCGAATTGGCGTGGAGTGGATCGCTGCTGAGTTCGCGATCCAGCAGCGTCCACTGGCCGCCCTGCGCTGCCGGCGGCTGCGCGGCGGCTGCCTCGGCTGGGTCCAGCACGGACAGCAGCCAGAGCCCCACGCCGGCGGGATGGCGGGCCACCAGGCGTTTGCAGAAATCATCGATCACCGCTAACCATCATCTGAAACCCCCGGGGCACTGCTGCTGGGCCGTGCCGCGCCCCATACACCAGTGCCACCGGGTGGTTCATCACTGGGGGTTCGGTGGCTGTGGGCTGCTCCAG
This sequence comes from Cyanobacteriota bacterium, assembly GCA_046081805.1. Classification (GTDB taxonomy): domain Bacteria; phylum Cyanobacteriota; class Cyanobacteriia; order PCC-6307; family Cyanobiaceae; genus UBA5018. The sequence goes on along the minus strand of JBJTWP010000082.1, from coordinate 4,889 downwards.
GGGTGCAGGCTTGAGCAGGGCTGTGGGCTGGAGCAGCCCACGGCTGGCTCTAGAGGACTTGCACCACCTCGGCCACCTCGGGGATGGCCTCGCGCAGCTTGCGTTCAATGCCCATCTTCAGGGTCATCGTGCTGCTGGGGCAGGAGCCACAGGCTCCCTGCAGCCGCACCTTGACGATCGGACCGTCGATCTCCACCACCTCCACGTTGCCGCCATCGGCCATCAGGTAGGGACGCAGCTCATCGAGGGTGCGCTCCACGTTTTCGATGGTGAGGGCGCGGGGATCGGCTCCGGAGTCGCTGGTGCCCTGGGGGCTGGCCGCGGTGCTGGCGGCGGCACGGGTGTCGGTGGTCATGGCGGCCAGGATGGATGGGCTGAGCTTAGGCAGCGTGGCCAGGGCCCAGCATGGCGCCCTGGGGACCGCGGCAGCGCAGGGCTCAGCCGCCCAGGGTGTCGAACCACTCCGGCCTGGGATCCGGCCGCTGCAGCCCGCGCCAACGCACGACGAGGGCCTTGAGATCCTTGGTGTACTGCTGATGCCGTCGCCAGGCCCAGACCAGGTAGATCAGGCCAGGCAGCACCCCGGGGATCAGCAACACCAGGCCGATCAACAGATCCCGTTGGGTGAAGCAGCCCCGGGGAATGCGCCGGCCGTCGGAGAGGGCCCAGGCAAGGGCCCGCACGTGGTCGGGCTGGATGCGGAAGGTGGCCTGGCGGTCGATCTTGCGGACCCGGCTGATGCGGGCCACCTCCTTGATGCCCTTGATGCGCATCAGTAGGCTGTAACGGGCCTTTGCGGTGCGGCGCACCTCGGCCAGAGGCACGCGGGCGATGAAGCCATCGTTCCCGTCGTTGAGCACGTAGCTCACCCCGGTGACCCGGGAGTGGTCGAAGCTGGCCAACCGGCCCTCCAGCAGACCGAGCAGGCGGGCCACGTCCTGTGCTGCGGCGAACAGGGACTCCTTGCTAGCTGGATCAGCGGTCATGGGGGGCGTGAGCTCGGTCCGGTGTCAGGCGTTGGTGGGCCGCCGCCCTTCCGGTACCCAGCCCGCTGGAGGTGTGGAGGGATCAGGGATCTCAGGGAGCATGGGTTCTGGTAGGGGCTGGGGTGGGGGACTGGTGCGGGTGGCTGGAGTGCCAAGCGCTGGGGTCCCAAGGGGGACTAGGCTAGTTGGAGACTACAGCAACTCTGAGGAAACAGGCTGCACGATGACCGATGTTCCCGTTTCCAGAATTCGGAATTTCTGCATCATCGCCCATATTGATCACGGCAAATCAACGCTGGCCGACCGCTTGCTGCAGGAAACCGGAACCGTGGCGGCCCGGGACATGCAGGATCAGTTTCTCGACAATATGGAGCTGGAGCGCGAGCGCGGCATCACGATCAAGTTGCAGGCTGCCCGGATGGAGTACCAGGCGGCCGACGGACAGACCTACATCCTCAACCTGATCGACACCCCTGGTCATGTTGACTTTTCCTATGAGGTGAGCCGCTCCCTACAGGCCTGCGAGGGTGCGCTACTGGTGGTGGATGCCAGCCAGGGCGTAGAGGCGCAGACGCTAGCCAATGTGTACCTGGCTCTGGACAACAACCTGGAGATCATCCCGGTGCTCAACAAGATCGATCTGCCGGGGGCTGATCCTGATCGCATCAAGGAGGAGATCGAAGCAATCATCGGCTTGGATTGCTCCCAGGCCATTCCCTGTTCGGCCAAGACGGGGCTGGGGGTGCCGGAGATCCTGCAGGCGGTGGTGGATCGGGTGCCGCCGCCGAACGACACGCTGAAGGAGCCGCTAAAGGCGCTGATCTTCGACTCCTATTACGACCCCTACAGGGGCGTGATCGTGTACTTCCGGGTGATGAGCGGCTCGATCAGCCGCAAGGACAAGGTGCTGCTCATGGCCAGCGGCAAAACCTATGAGCTCGATGAGGTGGGCGTGATGGCGCCCGATCAGCGCCAGGTGGCGTCCCTCCATGCCGGCGAGGTGGGCTACCTGGCGGCCTCGATCAAGGCGGTGGCCGACGCCCGCGTAGGAGACACGATCACCCTGGTGAATGAGCCAGCGGCAGAGCCCTTACCGGGCTACACCGAAGCCAAGCCGATGGTGTTCTGTGGATTGTTTCCCACCGATGCCGATCAATACCCCGATCTACGTGACGCGCTCGACAAACTGCAGCTCAGCGATGCGGCCCTGAAGTACGAGCCGGAAACCAGCAGCGCCATGGGCTTCGGCTTCCGCTGTGGCTTTCTGGGTCTGCTGCACATGGAGATCGTGCAGGAGCGGCTGGAACGCGAATACAACCTGGACCTGATCGTCACCGCCCCCTCGGTGGTGTATCAGGTCAACCTGCTGGATGGCAACACCTTGATGGTGGACAACCCGGCCACCCTGCCAGATCCCCAGGAGCGCGAGTCGAGCGAAGAGCCCTATGTGAGCCTGGAGAGCTACACGCCAAACACCTACAACGGCACCCTGATGGAGCTGTGTCAGGAGCGGCGCGGTGAGTTCATCGACATGAAGTACATCACCACCGACCGGGTCACCCTCCACTACGAGGTGCCGCTGGCGGAGGTGGTGACCGACTTTTTTGATCAGATGAAGAGCCGCACCAAGGGCTATGCGTCCATGGAATACCACCTGATCGGCTATCGCAAGAACGATCTGGTGCGTCTCGATGTGCTGATCAACGCGGAAAAGGCCGATCCGCTCACCACGATCGTGCATCGTGACAAGGCCTACAACGTGGGCAAGGGTCTGGTGGAGAAGCTCAAGGAGCTGATTCCCCGCCAGCAGTTCAAGATTCCGATCCAGGCTGCCATCGGCAGCCGGGTGATCGCCAGCGAGAGCATCAGCGCCATGCGCAAGGACGTGCTGGCCAAGTGCTACGGCGGTGACATCTCGCGCAAGAAGAAACTGCTGCAGAAGCAGGCCAAGGGCAAGAAGCGGATGAAGGCCATGGGCAAGGTGGATGTGCCCCAGGAGGCCTTCATGGCGGTGCTGAAGTTGAATCAGTAGTCCAACGCCCAGACTCAGGCGGCGCCTGGGTGGCCCTGCCGACCGATTTCACGGGGATGCCAATGTAGGTTGGCTAGAGAGAAATACGTCACTCCTTGGCGCCGCTCCTGCAGCAGCGGCTCCTGGATACCCTTCAGCGTGCGCTGCAGCGGTTGCCCCAGCTGGAACGGCTGCTCTGCTTTGGCGGACCTGAACCGGGGGGCGGCTGGCGGCTGCTGTTCGACGGCAGCGCTGCCCTGCCCTGCCGGTTGGCGGCTACGCGGGACTCTGAGCTCTGGCATGACCCCGCCGCCGAACTGCGGGACCAGGGGGCCATGGCGGTGCACGCCGTGCCCCTGCCCGGTTACCTGATCGTGTTCGTGGCCGGAGCGGGGCACGGCTTCGCCACGGCGGAGGAGGGGGTGCTGGCCGCCTTCTCCGACCTGCTGGCCGAACAGGTGGAGCAGGCCACCGGGGCTGGGATGGCCAGGCTGCGGCTGGCGACCCAGGTGGCCCACGACTTTGTCCGGTTGCGTGACTTTGAGACCGGCAACCATCTGGAGCGGGTCAGCCGAATCACGCGGCTGATCGCCGAGGCGCTGGCCGACAGCCACGGTCTCTCCCCCGCCCTGATCGAGCAGCTCAGCGTCTTTTCGCGCCTGCATGACATCGGCAAGATTGGGATCCCGGACGCAATTTTGCTCAAGCCCGGCCGGCTGAGCGCCGACGAGATGGCCGTGATGCGCACCCATGTGGACAAGGGTCTGAAGATTCTGGCCCTGGTGCTCGATCAGCACGGCATGGCGGAGCAGCCCGGCACCCGCCTGATGACCGACGTGATCCGCTGCCACCACGAGCGGCTTGATGGCTCCGGCTATCCCGCCGGGCTGCGCGGCGATCAGATCCCGCTGGCCGGCAGGATCGTGGCGGTGGCCGATGTGTTCGACGCGCTCACCAGTCGGCGCCCCTACCGCCAGCAGGCCTCGGTGGCGGAGGGGTTGGCCCTGGTGCGGGAGCTGGCGGACCGGGGCCAGCTCGATCGGGCCTGCGTGGAGGCCCTGGAGCAGCGGCAGCCAGACCTGGAGGAGCTGCTCATCGCCCAGGGCGATGGGGCCACCCCCTGAAGCTGGGGGCCCTCGGCCGACCGGGCCCTGCTCGCGGCCTGTGGGAATGCTTAGGGCAGCGTTCTGCGGAGGGGGGATGGGCCAGGCGATCGGACCGCTGGAGCTGGGGCACCAGGGGTGGCGCCAGGCTGGCCCCGGCCGCGGCGCTGGCGCCAGACATCCCGGTGGCCGAGGAGTCGGAAACCCGCAAGAGCAGGGCTTTGTGCTGCTGCTGGGCTTCATGGGCGGGCTGGTGCTGCTGCTCAGCAGCCTGGGGCTCCAGACCCTGGCGCTGCAGAGCCGCCGCAGCGAGGCCCTGCTACTGCAGCGGCGCCAGCGGGAGGATCGGCTGGTCTCCGCGGTGCAGCTGGTGGCGGCACGGCTGCAGCGGCACCCCTGCCTGCTGCTGCTGCCGCTGGGTGACTGGGAGTCGGCGGCGGCGGCCCTCTGCAGCAACGCGGCGGATCGCCAGGCCCTGCTGGCGGGGCGGCTGCCGGCGCCGGATGGGGAGCTCGGTCAGTATCGGCTGCTGCGCTATCTGCCTGCCTTCGGAGCCGCGGCCAGCCTGGAGGGCGCCGATCTCACCCTGGAGTGGCGCCTGCCCGGGGGCGGCAGCCAGCGCCGCAGCTTCCGGCTGCAGCTGCAGCCCGCCGCCGCGCCCCTGGCCCCACCACTGCTGCGGGGGGTGCGCACATGAACCTCACCGACACGATGATCGGCGGGGTGGTGTTCGCCCTGGCCAGCACGAGCTCCCTGCAGATCCATCGCAGCAGCCTGGAGGCCAGCGCC
>JBJTWP010000081.1:0-2606 GCA_046081805.1 Cyanobacteriota bacterium | reverse complement strand
ATGAGCTGTCCATGGCCACCAACCACCTGGGCCATTTCCTGCTGATCCACCTGCTGCTGGGGGATCTGCAGCGCTCCAGCCATCCCTCCCGCCGCTTGGTGGTGCTGGGGACGGTGACGGCGAACTCCAAGGAACTCGGCGGCAAGATCCCGATCCCCGCCCCTGCCGATCTGGGCGATCTCTCCGGCTTCGAGGCGGGCTTTCTGGCGCCGATCGCCATGGCCAACGGCAAGCCGTTCAAGCCCGGCAAGGCCTACAAGGACAGCAAGCTCTGCAACATGATCACCACCCAGGAGCTGCACCGCCGCCTGCATGAGTCCAGCGGGATTGTGTTCAGTTCCCTCTATCCCGGCTGCGTGGCGGACACGCCCCTGTTCCGCAACACGCCGCGGATCTTCCAGAAGGTGTTCCCCTGGTTCCAGAAGAACATCACCGGCGGCTATGTGAGCCAGGTCCTGGCCGGCGAGCGGGTGGCCCAGGTGGTGGCCGATCCCGCCTTCGCCAGCTCCGGGGTGCACTGGAGCTGGGGCAACCGCCAGAGGAAAGATGGCAAGCAGTTCAGCCAGGAGCTCTCTGACAAGGCGAGCAATCCCGACACCGCCGCCAGGGTGTGGGACTACTCGATGACGTTGGTGGGGCTGGCCTGAGGGGCGCTCGCCGACGGCCCCGTCGGACCCCGGCAACGGGGCCGCCAGCCACGATGGGGCCGGCGACCGCAGACGGTACAGTCGCCCCACTTCCGGCAGTACAGACCGCCGGCTGCGCCTCCCGGGGAGCGAGACCCTCTGCATGCCCTCCCGCCCGCTGCCATCCGATGAACGGGCGACCCGGCAGCGGCGCAACGCCTTGATGGGTTCCCTGGCGGGCCGAGCCCCCACCCGCAGTGGTCTTGGCGGGGGAGAGCGCCGTGGTGGACCGCCGATCACCGGCACCCTGGTGGACGCCGATCGCGACGGCGCCAGTTGCGTGATCACCACCGACAGCGAGGGCGCCCGGCTGGCCACCCAGTCGAGCCAGGTGCAGTCGATTGAGTTGCGCACCTATGTGTTTCTCGACTCCCTGCAACCCCAGCTGGCCGCCTACATGGGCACGGTGAGCCAGGGATTCCTGCCGATTCCCGGCGATGCCTGCCTCTGGCTTGAGGTGTCTCCCGGCATGGCCGTACACCGTGTCACCGACATTGCGCTGAAGGCCAGCACCGTGCGCCTCGGCCAGATGGTGGTGGAGCGGGCCTTCGGCTCCCTTGCGATTTATCACCGCGATCAGAGCAGCGTGCTGCACTCCGGTGATGTGGTATTGGAGGCGATTGGCAACAGGATCGAGCAGCGCAGCCGCTGCGAGGTGAGCTGGACCGAGATCATCCGCGCGATCACCCCCGACCATGCCGTGCTGATCAACCGCCTGAACCGGCGTGGCTCGATGATCCAGGCGGGGATGAGCATGTTCATCCTGGAGACGGAGCCTGCCGGCTATGTCCTGATCGCTGCCAACGAGGCGGAAAAGGCCTCCAATATCACGGTGGTGGATGTGAAGGCGGTGGGCGCGTTCGGGCGCCTCACCCTGGCCGGTCGGGAAGGGGATGTCGAGGAGGCCGCCGCCGCCGCGATGCGCGCCATCCAGCACATCAACGCCAGCGCCGCCCAGGCCTGAAGGGCCGGCCTGAAAGGCCTGTAAGGCCGGCCGGCCGGAAGGCCCCGCGCCCAGCCGGACGTGTTCGTCTGAAACGCCTCAGTCGAGGCCGAGCAGGCGCTTCAGGCCCGGCGCCAGCTGCCGCGCCGCCTTGCCCCGACTGCCGAGCTTGGCCTTGAGATGGCTGCCCATGCGGGCATAGCTGCAGCCCGCCTCCCGGACGTAGAAGATGCTGTCGTAGCCAGGACCGTGGCCGTCAGGGGCATGCAGAATCCTGCCCCGGCATTCGCCTTCAGACTCCAGAACGGTGGTGCCGCTCGGGTCAGCCAGGGCCATCGCCGAGCGAAAGCTGGCCCCCCGGTAGAGGGTGTCCCCCATGGCGTGCAGCAGGCGGTGAATGCGTTCGTGGTCGGTCGGGGCAAAGCGGGCTGAATAGAGCCCCGGGGCGCCATCCAGGGCATCCACCTCGATGCCGGAATCGTCGGCAAGCGACCAGTCACCGGTCAGCGCCGCCACGGTTTCCGCCTTCAGTCGGGCGTTTTCCCGATACGAGGCGCCGGTCTCCTCGATCTCCAGGCCACGGGGCTGCTGCCGTACCTCCAGATCAGCCAGGGCCAGCATCGCCCGGAGCTCCTCCACCTTGTGGGGATTACCGCTGGCGATCACCAGCACGGGCACCAGCACGCGACTCGATCGGCAGCCGCCATTGTGCAAGACCGACCCGCAGGGCCAACCTGCAGGGCCGGCCTCCCCCACGGGCTCGGGGGCACGCCAGGGGCAGAGACCAAGATTTTCCTAACGATTTATGTTGCACTGATGAGTTGAACTTATCGGAGTCGGTGGGAAGGTTGATGGCTGCTGCGCCCCAAACGGTTGACGGGGGGTTTCACGGGGGAGCACTGTTGCTCCCGAACATTCCATCCCTCCACCAGGAGCAGGTAATGGCTAACGAAACCATGGGCATCGCCCTCGGCATG
>JBJTWP010000080.1:0-17013 GCA_046081805.1 Cyanobacteriota bacterium | reverse complement strand
CTCGAGAACGCCAAGATCGAATCGCTGGGCACCGCCCGCCGCGTCACGATCAACAAGGACACCACCACCATCGTGGCCGAGGGCAACGAGGCGGCGGTGAAGGCCCGCTGCGAGCAGATCCGCATGCAGATGGAGGAAACCGATTCCTCCTACGACAAGGAGAAGCTGCAGGAGCGCCTCGCCAAGCTGAGCGGTGGCGTGGCCGTGGTCAAGGTGGGTGCCGCCACCGAGACCGAGATGAAGGACAAGAAGCTGCGCCTGGAAGACGCCATCAACGCCACCAAGGCGGCCGTTGAGGAGGGCATCGTTCCCGGCGGTGGCACCACCCTGGCCCACCTGGCTCCCGCCCTCGAGGAGTGGGCCGCGGCCAACCTCTCCGGCGAAGAGCTGATCGGCGCCACCATCGTGGCTTCCGCCCTCACCGCCCCCCTCAAGCGGATCGCCGAGAACGCCGGTGCCAACGGTTCCGTCGTGGCCGAGCACGTGCGCAACAAGCCCTTCAACGAGGGCTACAACGCCGCCACCGGTGAGTACGTCGACATGCTGGCCGCCGGCATCGTCGATCCCGCCAAGGTGACCCGCTCCGGTCTGCAGAACGCCGCCTCGATCGCCGGCATGGTGCTCACCACCGAGTGCATCGTCGCCGATTTGCCCGAGAAGAAGGAAGCCGCTCCCGCCGGTGGCGGCGGCATGGGTGGCGACTTCGACTACTGATCCCAGCCGGGGCCCTGCGGGGCCCCAACGCAAAGCGCCCCATCTGGGGCGCTTTTTTTGCTGGACGTTGGCGATCAGCGGCGATCAGCGCAGAGTTGATCAGCGCAGGGCTCAGACCTGGGCCGGAGCAAACATCAGGGCCACGCCATTGTTGCAATAGCGCTTGCCGGTGGGCCGGGGGCCGTCACTGAACACATGCCCCTGGTGGCCGCCGCAACGGCGGCAGTGATACTCGGTGCGGGGCACGATCAGCTTGAAATCCACCTTCGTCACCACGGCGTTCGGCAGGGGCTGCCAGAAGCTGGGCCAGCCCGTGCCGCTGTCGTACTTGGCCTTGGAGCTGAACAGGGGCAGGCGGCAACCGGCGCAGAGGAAGGTGCCGGGGCGCTTTTCGTTGTTGAGCGGGCTGCTGAAGGGGCGCTCGGTGCCCTCCCGCCGCAGCACGGCGTAGGCAGCCGGGCTCAGGCGCTGCTTCCACTCGGCGTCACTGAGGTTCCAGGCGGGATCCGTCGCGGTGCTGGCCGCATCAGCTTCTGCGCCGGGAAGAAAGGGGATGCCCAGGCCGGCCACGGCGGCACCCAGCTGGGCCAGCAGGCCGCGGCGCGTCATTTGCCCAGCCAGCCGGCGCTCAGCACTACGGCCAGGCCGAGAAAGATGGCCAGCAGGGTCCAGCTGATGCGGTTGAGGGTCTGCTCAGCGCTGCGGGCACTGGTGAACATCGAGCCGCCGCTGGCGGCCAGGCCCCCCATGCCATCGCCCTTGGGGCTGTGCAGCAACACGCTGATGATCAGCAGCACACCGCTGGCCAGCCACACCCAGGACAGGATGCTTGCAATCACGGCCAGGCGGTTCAGAGTTCCTGCAGGTTAGACGCCCAGAACCTGGGGAACGCGGCCGGTCGCGACGGCCGCATCGGTGGGGACGATCAGGGAATGGCCGCTCATGGCCTCAGGCTTGGGCAGGCCCAGGATCTCCAGCACCGTCGGGGCAATGTCAGCCAGTCCACCGGAATCCCGCAACTGCACGTTCGTGCCGTGGCCGGGGAGCTTGCGCTTCTCGCCCTCCACCAGGATCACGGGCACGGGGTTGGTGGTGTGGGCGGTCCAGGGGCGGCCATCCGGCCCCTCCATCACTTCGGCGTTGCCGTGGTCGGCGGTGATCAGCAGGGTACCGCCCATGCGGTTGGTGGCCTCCATCAAACGGCCCACGCAGGTGTCAACGGTGTGGATGGCCTGCTTGGTGGCCTCCATCTGGCCGGTGTGCCCCACCATGTCGGGGTTGGCGTAGTTGATCACCACCAGGGAATAGATGCCCTTGTGGATGGCCGCGATGCAGCTCTCGGTGAGGTCGAGGGCCGACATGGCCGGGGCCTGGTCGTAGGTGGCCACGCGCGGTGACGGCACCAGGTGGCGGTCTTCACCGGGGAAGGCCTTCTCGATGCCACCGTTCATGAAATAGGTGACGTGGGGATATTTCTCGGTTTCGGCAGTACGGAACTGGCGCAGCCCGGCCTCTGAGATCACCTGGCCCAGCAGCCCATCGAGGGATTCGGGCGGAAAGGCCACGGCCACCGGCAGGCCCTTCTCGTATTGGGTGAAGGTGACCACATCCAGGGGATCGATGCGCTCGCGGCTGAAGCCAGCGAACTCCGGAGCCACGAAGGCCCGGATCAGCTGGCGCACCCGGTCGGGGCGGAAGTTGAAGCACACCAGCCCATCACCAGGCTTCACCACCCCATCGGCCAGGCGCAGTGGCTCCAGGAATTCATCGCCCACCTGGCAGTCGTAGGAGGCCTCGATCGCGGTGGCGGGGCTCAGCCCGCAGGTCTCCTCGGCCTCGGTGAGCAGTCTGTAGGCCTTCTCGGTGCGTTCCCAGCGGTTATCGCGATCCATGGCCCAGTAGCGACCGCAGAGGGTGGCGATGCGGCCCACCCCGGCTTCGGCAATCAGCTCGTCCACCCGGGTGATGAAGGTCGGCGCGCTGGTGGGGGCGGTGTCACGCCCGTCGGTGATCCCATGCACCGCCACATCCTGAAGGCCGCGGCCGGCGGCCCAGCGCAACAGACCGCCCAGATGCTCCACATGGCTGTGGACCCCGCCATCGGAGCAGAGCCCAATCAGATGCACCGTGCCACCGCTGGCCGTCACCCGGTCGGCCATGGCATTGAGGGCTGCATTGCGGAGGAGGCTGCCATCCCGGACAGCCTGGCCAACCCGCACCAGTTCCTGGCGAATGACCCGCCCAGAGCCAATCGTGAGGTGGCCCACCTCGGAGTTGCCCATCTGCTCGTCCGGCAGTCCAACGGCCCCGCCACTGGCCTCGATCAGGGTGTGGGGATAGGCGTGCCACAGGGCATCCATCACCGGTGTCCGGGCAGCGCGGACGGCGTTGTGAGTCAGCTCGGGGCGATGGCCCCAGCCATCGCGGATGCAGAGAACAACGGGTGCCAAAGGGGCGGCGCTCCTCAGACTCGCTTCACTGCGGATGGATGGGGCCTGGTTCTGGTCCGGGCTTGTCTGGGGCAGGCCATCAGCCGACGACCGAGCTTTGGCGCTGGAGCTGGCGCTGGAGTTGTGCTGGGAGGGAAATGCTGTCACCCGTCTGTTGAATGCCAGGCTTGCCTTGAGACTCCCGATCAAAACACCGGTGTGGCGCTAGATCAATGCCTTCCTTGGCCAACCTACAGGCTGGACGTGAGACGCCCTCCGCCGATCCCCGCTGGGTCAGCCTTTGGGCACACATGGCCCAGGTCGGCTGATGACCCGCCTCGAACTCCTCTCCGCCCAGGAACTCGGCCGCACCCTGGACCGGCTGGCCTCCCAGATCCTGGAGGGTGTGTCGGAGCCCGCCGAGCTGCTGCTGCTGGGCATTCCCACCCGCGGGGTGGCCCTCGCGACCGTGCTGGCCACCCGGCTGGAGGCGATCTGCGCTCAGCCAGTGGCGCGGGGCAGCCTCGATCCCACCTTCCACCGCGACGATCTGGAGCGGGTGGGCACCAGGCTCAGCCAGCCCACCGCTCTGCCGGGACCGACCGATGGCCGGATGGTGGTCCTGGTGGACGACGTGATCTTTACGGGCCGCACCGTGCGGGCCGCGCTGGAGGCCCTCCAACCCTGGGGACGGCCGCGGCGAGTGGCGCTGGCGGTGATGGTGGATCGGGGTCACCGGGAGTTGCCGATCCAACCCGACTACTGCGGCCGGGTGGTGCCCACGAGCCGTCAGGAACGCATCGAGCTGTGCCTGGAGACGATCGATGGGGAAGAGGGGGTGTTCCTGGTGCGTCCCTGAAGGGTCAGGCCGCCTCCAGCTCGTCGGCGCGGAAATGGGCGCGGAACTTGCCGAAGGCCACCACCACCGGGAGGGTGGGGCTGATCACACGGCCCTTGAACTCGTTCAGCACCGTCACCACCTCGCCCTCCTGACCGACCATGTCGAAGGCCTGGCCGCGGTTTTGAGGATGGTGAAATACCACCACGCTCTGGCACACCTTCACCCGATCACCTGGCTGCATCGGCGCACTTTCTTCCGCTGACACCAATCCTGTCACGCGCTCAGCGCTGGCAGGCGGATTCCGGACCCGCCTCCACCACCTTGCCGCCCAGGGCCTGGCAGGCGCTCTGGAAGGCGTTCCACTCGTCCACCCCCTGGGCGATGCGGCGCCGCACTTCGGCATCGAGCTGTTCGGCTGGAACGGTATGGGGCAGGGAACCATGGGCATCGTGCTCCATGTGCTGGCGGTTGAGGCCGGCAATGCCCCGCTCCACCTGCCGCCGCAGCGCCGTGCCGCGGCTCTTCCACCAGGGGTGATCGAGGCGGTTGAGGGCATCGAGGGCCTCGAACCAGCGCTTGGTGCCCGCCAGGGTCTGGGCCCGCTCCAGCTGCAGCCGGTTGCGCGTCCAGCTCTCCCGCAGCCGGTCCCCCACGCTGGTGCCATCGGCCCGGCGGTCTTCGCCCATGGCGGCCAGCAGGGCCAGGGCGCCATCGAGATCGCCGTCGCGGTACCGCACCAGGGCCCGCTGCTGCAGCTCGTCCTGCCAGCGGATCAGGCGTCGTTCGTCGGCCTTGCTGCCGGCCTGGGAGTTCACCAACTGCAGTTGCAGCTGCAGGGCCTCGGCCCATTGCTGCTCATCCCAGAGCTGCTGGGCGCGTCGGCGCCGGCAGGAGCCCTGCTCGCCATGGCTGGGACCGCCCAGCCAGCGCAAGGCCTCCAGCTGGCTGCCATAGCGCAGGCAGGCCTCAAGATCGCCCCGGGCGACCGCCGCTTCCAGCCGTGACGGCAGCTGGCGCTCCCACCAGTACACACCGCCCACCCCAACGGCCACGAGACCGAGGGTGAGGCCCAGCCAGAAACGGGGCAGCCTGTGGCGGCGCAGGGCCAAGGGAGGTGCAGAAAGGATCCTGGATCAGTTCTATGGAAACGCCAGCCGGAAGCGCAGGTGTGGGGGGGCAGCGCCGGCGGCGTCCACCCCGGGGCAGGGAGGCTGGGGCTCCGCTCTCAGCGCACGGGTCCCAGCGACCGCAGGGGCAGGGGGGTGTCCCGGCGCAGGTCGCGGCCGCTGAGGGTGAGCTCACCCTCAGCGTTGATGGCAAACCACAGGCGCAGGCAGTCCTGGCCCTGGACCCCTGGCGGATCGAGCCGAAGCGCGGCGGGCTGGCGGTGCCAGGAAGTCACCCGCGGGCTGCCGGCCGGTCGCTGGCGCAGCAGAGGCAACCCATTCTCGAACACCACCTCGGCGCGCTGCTCCGCCAGCGGTTCACCCAGCACCAGCTCCAGCTCGGCCTGACCGTCTTGGCTCGCGGCCAGCACCAGCTCCACAGGGCTGGGGGTGGGCCAGCCCTGGCCGGGCAGAAACAGCGGATGCCAGCGGTGCGAACCGGCCCGTTGGTCCCAGCAGCGCAGGGAGACGCCATGGCTGAGCACATCCAGCAGTCGCAGGCCCGGCGTCAGGGCCAGGGCCCCGAGGGCCACCGCCTCCACGGGCCGCTCGCCGCGGATCGGCAGTCCGGGGCAGCGCGCCTCCAGCCAGCGGCGAAGCCGCGGCATCTGACTGGCCCCTCCCACCGCCAGCACCGCGGCCAGGTCGGACTGGCGGATGCCGGCGGCCCGTCCTGCCGCCAGCACCTCCTCCAGCAGCCGATCCAGCTGGCTGATCAAGCCCCGCTCCTCCAGCAACCGCTCCAGTTCAGACCGGTTCAGCCGCAGTTCACGGCTGCCCGTCGGGCCCTCGCTCCACACCGCCAGGGCCTCGTGGCTGCTGCTCAGGTCGCACTTCAACCGTTCGGCTGCCTGGAGCAGCCCCGGGCCATGGGGCTCATCGGGCACCAGCCACGCCGCGATCCAGCCGTCGATGTCGCGACCCCCGATGGGTAGCCCCGCCTTGCCCACCACCCGGGCGGTGCGCAGGGCCTGGCCGCTGCGCTCCAGATCCCGGCCGGCGAAGCGCAGCAGCTGGGCGATCGGCGCGGCCCGGCCCTCGCCCCCCTGGAGGGTCACCAGCGAGAGATCCACCGTGCCGCCGCCCAGATCCACCACCAGCACCGTGCTGCCGGGCGGCAGGCCGGCGCCGATGGCGGCGGCCGTGGGTTCATCCACCAGGGCCAGCTCCGCCACCGGCAGCGCCCTGCAGGCGTCGAGCAGCCAGCGGCGGTAGCCGCGGTAGGTGTCGATCGGTGCCGTGAGCACCAGTCGTTCGGGTTCCAGGTGCTGGGGCAGGGCCCGCCAGAGACGATGGAGCAGCAACCCGCCGGCCTGTTCGGGCGTCAGCAGCGTGGCGTCGTTGACGGCGCCCGGGTCGCCGATGCGGCGTTTGAAGTCGCGGTGGAGCTGGGGCCCCCCATGGCCGGCCAGACCGGCGTCCAGCACCTGCCGGCCGATCAGGGGCCAGGTACTCTCCGGTGCCGGCAACCACACCAGGCTCGGCACCACTGGCGGCTCGCCCAGGGCGTAGGGAGCCAGGGGCAGCAGGCTGGGCTCACCGCCGCTTGGCAGCCAGGCCACCACGGTGGTGCTGCTGCCCAGATCAATGGCCAGGGTGCCGCGCATGGAGCTCTTCTAGCGGCCGGTTAGGGTTGGGCGGGTGCTGAGGGGGCCTGGGAGAACTCTCATCCAGATCCATCCCATCCAGAGCCATCCCTTCCAATGGGATCCCATCTCAAGGGATCCCATCCACAGCAGCGTTATCCAGAGCGGAATTCCGGTGACTTCCAAGGACCTTGCCCAGCGGGCCGACAGCCTGATCCGCCACTCCAGCAACCGCTACCTCACCACGGTGCGGATCGCCTTCCGCGCCAAGCAACGCCGCTTTGACGATTTCGATGGCCTGATGGATGAGGCGATGGTGAAGCCGGTGCAGCGGGCCATCATCGAACTCTCCGACGAGCAGGACCAACCGGACCTGCTGCCAGGCTGACGGTCGATTGGCCGCTCGCGAGCCGTGCAGGTGCTGGAGGGCAGGGGGTGGCGGCTGCTGGTGGATCCAGCCCGCCAGCCCTTCCCCGTGCTGATCGGCGGTGCGGCCTGGGCGGCGGAGCTCACCTGGGCCGAAGTCCGGGAGCTGCGCCACCTGGCCGGTGAACTGGAGCGCCAGCTGGCCGCGCTGGCGGATCGGCTGCTGGCCGAGGAGGCCATCTCCATGGCGTTGGAGCGGCCCCTTGGCCCAGGCAGCCTCTGGATGGAGCTGGAGGGCCATCGCCACTGCTGGAGTCTGCGCTTTGTGCTCACGCCGGCGACGGGGGCCCGGGCCCTGGAGGCCGGCTGGGATGGGGCGGCCAGTGCGGCGAGCAGCGCGGCCCTGCAGGGGCTGGTGCTTCCCCCGCCGGCCGCGGAATCTCACTGGCCGTGAGGCGGTGCAGCGCGCTGTAGTCGAGCCCATCGACGGCCGTGTCCCTGGCCTGCAGCAGCAACGCCACTAGCCCATCCAGGCCGCTGGTGTTCAATCCCTGCTCCCGGGCGCAGTCCAGGAACAGCAGCAGGTCCTTGCGCAGATGGGCCGTCGGGAAGTTGGGATTGGCGAAATCGTCGGCCAGCAGTTTGCCGAGCTTCTTGTCAAAGGTCGGGGCATAGAGGGCACTGCCCCGCAGCAGCTCCATGAAGGTCTCCCCATCCCCGCCGCCGCGCTGCACCAGATGCAGCGACAGGCTGAAGGCATGGGTGAGGCTGGCGATCAACTGGTTGAGGGCAAGCTTGGTGATCAGACCGGCCCCCACCGGCCCCAGCAGCCGGGGCTCGTGGGCCAGCGTCCGCAACAGGGGCAACGCCTCGGCGAACACCTCCGGATCGCCGCCGGCCATCACCTGCAGGCTGCCCGCAAGGGCCTCCGGTCTGCTGCCCAGCACCGGAGCCTCCAGGAAGCGGCCGCCCCGCTCCATCACGGCCGCGGCCAGGGCCTGGCTCTCAGCCACGGCGATGGTGGCCACATTGATCACCAGCCGCCCGGCCAGGGCGCCGTTCACCTGCTCGAGCAGCACCGCCTGGCAGGCCGGGCCGTCACTCAGCACGCTCACCACCGCGTCGGCCGAGGCCGCAGCCGCGGCGGGGGAGGTTGCCGCCTGGGCTCCGGCGTCCAGCAAGGGCCGCAACTTTGTGGCGTCCCGGTTCCACACCGTGAGGGGGGCTCCCTGTTGCAGGAAGCGCAGGCCGATGGCGGTGCCGAGCAGGCCGGTGCCAAGCAGGGCGATGGTCATGGCTCCGCGATCCACACTGGCGCCAGCATCGGACAACTCCACCGCTACCGACTCAACCTGTGTCCTGGCGGCACGAACAGCTGGCGATAGGCCGCCGTGAGGGTGCAGAGCGCCACGGGCAGGGACACCACCAGCCCGGCCAGCAGCAACAGCACCCCGGCCAGCAGCATCAGACTCACCACGAGCAGCAACCCCAGGGCCTGAAGCCAGTGGGGATCGATGGCACGGCGGCCGCTCTGCACCGCCGCCAGGGGGGTGGCCCCGCCCAGCACCGTGATCGGCAGGCAGAGCACTTGGTCTGTCGCCAGATACACCAGCACCGCCAGGCGGGCGAGCAGGGGAAGTGGGGCCAGCAGGGGTTGCAGCAGGGTGAGCAGGGCTCCGGTCGCATCCGCCAGCTCCCGTACGCCCCAGAGCACCACGGCGATCAGGGCCAGGGTGCCGAAGCTGCGCAGCATCGCCCGCCACTGGGGACTGAGCAGCCTTGCCAGGGGTACGGCCTCGCCATCGAGGGCCCCGGCCGCGCCCTGCAGCAGTCCCACCAACAACCACAACCCGCTCACCCCCCAGATCAACAGGGCAGCGGCGGCAGCCACCATCGCGGCGGGTGCAGGATCCCCCGCTGCCGTGACCATGGCTTCGCTGGCCCGGCGAAAGCCCAGCTGGGCCAGCAGGTTCAGGCTGCCGGCCAGGAGGACGAAGCCGCTGAAGCTCCAGGCGCTGCGGCGGTAGGCCCGCCAGCCCTGATCCACGGCCCTGCGGATCGCGATCGGTGCGTCACTGCAGGGCTCTAGCCGGCTCAAGCCGCCTCCAGCAGCGTGAGCAGACGGGCTGCCGTGGGCTCTGGCACCGGCAGGATTGACAGACGGGTGCCGCGCTTCACCACTCCCAGCTCCTCCGGGCCGAAGTGCTGCCGCAGCACCTCCAGGCTGAGTAGGGATGGAAACCGACGCACGAATCCCAGGCGGGCACAATCCCAGCGCGGGGCCTCGGGCCTGGAGGCGGGATCGAAATACGTCGATGCGGGGTCGAACTGGACAGGATCCACCAAGCCCGTCTCAAGCACCTCCATCAGGCCAACAATGCCAGGGGGTTTGGCATTGGAATGATAAAAGAAGGCCTGATCACCAGGCTGCATCCGACGCATGAAATTGCGAGCCTGATAATTGCGGATCCCCTCCCAGAGGGTGGCGCCTTCCCGCTGCAGATCATCAATGCCGTACACAGCCGGCTCACTCTTCATCAGCCACCAGGCCATCGGGTCTCGGCCCTGGCTGGGGCCGCTGGGGAGGGCTGGATCGTATGCCAGATCACAGCGCCTGGGTTGACAGGTTGATTGAGCGTCTGGCGATCACCACCTCGGTGCTGTCGGGTGCCCCGTTGAGCGCCCTGGGGTTGCTGGCCCAGCAGCCTCCGGCTAGAGGGCCTGCACGAGCTGGCGGAAATGGTTGCCGCGGGCTTCAAAGTCGCTGTATTGATCAAAGCTCGCGCAGGCCGGTGAGAGCAGCACGGCCGCGCAGCCCAGCATCGGAGCGAGTTCGGCCGCCAGGGCCACGGCCTCGGTCATGCCGTCGCAGCGGCGCAGTTCACCGCCGTAACCGCCGCCCCTGAGCCGTTCGGCCAATTCCTCGGCGGCGGCGCCGAAGAGCACCACCGCAGCGGCGTTCTGCCGCAGGGCTGCCACCCAGGCTGAGGCATCTCCCCGTTTCGACTGGCCACCGGCCAGGGCCACCAGCGGACCTTCCAGCGCCTTCAGTGCCACCTCCGCCGCGTCGTAGTTCGTGGCCTTGCTGTCGTTGAACCAATGGATGCCGGCATGCTCGCGGATTCGCTCCAACCGATGCGGCACGCCGGGGAAGGCACGGAAGGCCGCCCCCATCTGGGCGCCGCTCAGGCCCGCCCGCAGGCCGGCTGCGGCCGCCATCAGCAGGTTCTGGCGGTTGTGGGCCCCGGGCATGGCCAGGCAGGTGGCCTCCATGAGCCGGCTCGGTTCGCCGCCCGGACTGGCGCGCTGCCACACCTGCTCCTGCTCGATCCACAACAGGGGCTCGATGGTGGCCGGCAGGGCGGCCCGCGGTCTGGCGGTGATCCATTGCACCGGTGCATGCCAGGAGCTGGCATGGGCCCGGAGGTCGGGGTCGTCGGCGTTGAGGATGCGCATGGAGCTGCGCTCCAGCAGGCCTCGCTTGATCGCCCGGTAGGCCTCCAGCGTGCCGTGGCGCTCCAGGTGGTCGGGGGTGAGGGTGGTCCAGACGCCGATGGCTGGGGCGATCTGGGGGCTGGCTTCGATCTGGTAACTGCTCATCTCCATCACCAACCAGTCCGGCGGTCGGGCGGCCCGCAGGCAGTGCTCCAGCACCAGCTCCGCACCGGAGAAGCCCACGTTGCCGCCCATGGGGGCGGTCAGTCCCCCCGCCTGCAGCAGGTGGCTCACCAGGTGGGTCACGGTGGTTTTGCCGTTGGTGCCGGTGATCGCGATCCAGGGCGTGGAGCCGCTGGCCTGCCAGGCCGGCAGCAGGTCGCCCTGCACGGCCACCCCCAGCCGCCGCAGTTCCACCAGGGCCGGATGGTCCCAGCGGATGCCCGGGCTCACGACCACCACCGTGCGGGGAGGCAGGGGTCCGAGGGCATCGGGATCGAGGGGGATGCCCAGCTGCACGTCGATGCCTTCGCGCCTCAGGGTCTCCGCCCGGGCCTGCAGTTCAGCGGTGTCCTGGCTCTCGATCAGCCGCACCGCCTGGCCGCGGGCGCGCAGCAGCCGGGCCACACCGATGCCGGATCGCGCCAGCCCCACAACGATCGTGAGCTGGGCGGCGGCTGGCAGCGTCAAGGACTGGGGATGGAATGGGCAGTGGGCGATACTGGGATCGAACCAGTGACTCCTACCGTGTCAAGGTAGTGCTCTACCTCTGAGCTAATCGCCCAAGCCACGGCAACCTAGCAGTCACGGGTCCGAGCGTTCCGCGGTATTCCCGCTCGATCCCCGCCGCCCACCTGCCCCGGCACCTGCCATGGCCAGGTGGGGCACCAGCCCTGTCGGAAACCCAGCTCGTGTGGGCCAAGCCAGCCTTGTCGGCCGAACGGTCTTGTCCACCAAGCGGTCTTGTCCACCAAGCGGTGTCAGCGCCTCAGCAGCGTGACGCGCCAGCGATCGCGCTTGGTGAGGGCCAGATCCTCCACCAGCAGTTCACCCCTCCCCTCCCATTGCACCCGGTCGCCGGGGGTCAGCTGGCGGCTGGGGTTGGTGATCGGCTGCCAGTTCAGGCGCACGGCGCCCTGCCGGATCAACTCCGCCATGCGGCTGCGCGACAGGCCGAAGCCTGCTGAGGCCAGGGCATCCAGGCGCAGGGAGGCTTCGACGCTGGTGAGCCGTCTGCCGGCCCGCCGGGCCGGCAGCTGCAGCTCGGCGATGGGGCGGGCGGTGAGTGTCACCGGCACCGTGCGCACCTGGCCCATCGTGCCCTGCAGGCGGGCAGCCAGGCTGGCCGTCACGATCGCCTGGGCGCCGCGATCACCCCGCATCCAGATGTCACCCAGCTCCCCAGGGATGGCTCCCGCCGCCAGCAGGCCGGCCCGTACGTCGCCGGGTTCGGCGGGATCGAACAGGAAATTGCCGCTGAGCTCCAGGCCCTCCAGCTCCATGGGGTGGCTCTCGGGCTCCAGCCAGGCGTCCCCCCGTTGCAGCAGCAGCCGCTGCCGTTCCGCACCGGCATAGCCGCCCTCACCATGGAGGCGCAGGTCACTCAGGGCACCCAGGCGCGCCTCGGCCTGTTCCCGCAGCTCCGCCGGCAGGAACGGTGTCCACACCGGTTGCCAGGTGCGCAGCGCATCCTCGGCGGCGGCGATCACCGGTTCGAGGGCAGCCGCGTCCGGCGCCCCCTCGAGCAGATCCCTGCGGGGCAACATCACGGGTCTGGGTCGCTCAACGGTCCCCCAGGCGCACCACCGCCTTGGGCCGTCCCTGCTGCAGGGTGGTCCAGGGCATCTCCACCCCGTCGGCGGTCTCCACCAGCAGCAGCCAGTTGCCCTCCTCCAGGCGGTTGCGCAGGCTGCGAATGCGGTCATCCTCCTCGGAATTCACGGAGGCGGCTGCGGCGAAGCTGCCCATCCAGCCCGAACCCAGGCCCAGCAGGCCCCCGATCAGGTGCTGGCTCCATGCGCCGAAGAAGGCGAAGGTGTCGAGATCGGTGATGTAGGTGAAGGTGAGGCCGGCCAGGAAGCCGAAGGGGATCAGCCAGCGGGCCATGCCGCGCTGGCGAGCCCTGCGGGCCGCGGCTGGATTGAGCCGCAGCACATCGGCGAGCGGCGTTTCGTCTGGCCCGATCGCCACCAGGCTGGCCATGGGCGGCTGCAGTGCCGTCAGCTTGTCTTTGAGGTGCTTCAGCCGCTCGTGGTTATCGAGCACCAGCACCACGCTCGTGGCCACGCTCAGCCCCCTGCCGCCGCTGGACGGCTTCTCGAAAGGGGGATTCTGGCTGCTCACTACACTGCACCCCCGGCTCCCCCACCACCCCGCCGGGCATGACGAAGGTTCTGGTCTCCGACCCCATTGACCAGGCGGGGTTCGACATCCTCTCCCAGGTGGCCACGGTGGATCTGCGGACTGGATTGTCGCCGGAGCAGCTCAAGAGCATTGTCGGTGAGTACGACGCCCTGATGATCCGCTCCGGCACCACGGTGACCGCCGACATCATCGAGGCCGCCGACAGGCTGCGGATCATCGGCCGTGCCGGGGTGGGCGTCGACAACGTCGATGTGCCGGCCGCCACCAGGCGCGGTGTGCTGGTGGTGAATTCCCCGGAGGGCAACACCATTGCCGCCGCCGAGCACGCCCTGGCGCTGATGCTGTCGCTGTCGCGTCATGTGCCCCACGCCCACGCCAGCACCATGGCCGGCGGCTGGGACCGCAAGACCTACGTGGGCAACGAGCTCTACAAGAAGAAGCTCGGCGTGGTGGGCCTGGGCAAGATCGGCTCCCACGTGGCCCGCGTCGCCAAGGCCATGGGCATGGAGCTGCTGGCCTACGACCCGTTCGTGTCGACGGAGCGCGCCCAGCAGATGCAGGTGAAGCTGCTGCCCCTGGCCGAGCTGTTCGCCCAGGCCGACTACATCACGCTGCACCTGCCCCGCACCCCCGACACCGAGAACCTGGTGAATGCGGAGCTGCTGCGCACGATGAAGCCCACGGCCCGGCTCGTGAACTGCGCCCGCGGCGGCATCGTGGATGAGGCCGCCTTAGCCGAGGCCGTGGAGCAGGGCGTGATCGCCGGCGCCGCCCTGGATGTGTTCGCCAAGGAGCCGCTGGCCGCCGAATCGCCGCTGCGCAGCGTGAAGGAGCGACTGGTGCTCACCCCCCATCTGGGGGCCAGCACCGCGGAGGCCCAGGAGAACGTGGCCATCGACGTGGCCGAGCAGATCCGCGATGTGTTGCTGGGCCTGCCCGCCCGCAGCGCCGTGAACATCCCCGGTCTCAACGCCGAGGTGATGGAGCAGCTCAAGCCCCATCTGCAGCTGGCCGAAACCCTGGGCCAGCTGATCAGCCAGCTGGCTGGTGGACCGATCAGCGAACTGGAAGTGCGACTGCAGGGCGAGTTCGCCGCCCATCCCGCCCAACCCCTGGTGGTGGCTGCGCTCAAGGGTCTGCTCTCCACCGCCCTGGGTGACAGCATCAATTATGTAAATGCCTCTCTGGAGGCCAGGGAGCGCGGCATCCACGTGCTGGAGGTGAAGGACGAGGCTGCCCGGGATTACGCCGGCGGTTCGCTGCAGCTCAGTTCCAGGGGCTCCACCGGTCCGCACCTGGTGAGCGGTGCCGTGTTCGCCGATGGCGAGCTGCGTGTCACCACCATCGACGAGTTTCCGGTGAACGTGACGCCCAGCCGCCACATGCTGTTCACCCGCCACCGGGACATGCCCGGGATCATCGGCCAGCTGGGCTCCCTGCTGGGCCAGCACAACGTGAACATCGCCTCGATGCAGGTGGGGCGTCGCATCGTGCGCGGCGATGCCGTGATGGTGCTTGCGGTGGACGACCCGATTCCCTCCGATCTGCTGGCCACCATCCATGGGATCAACGGCATTCAGCAAGCCCATCCGGTGACCCTCTGATGGCCCTGGCCTGGTGGCGCCTGGAGCTGGCCGCCCTGCCGGAGCTGGAGGAGTCGATCCTCTGGAAGCTGAATGCCCTGGGCATTCCCCGGGTGGCCGTGAGCCATGCTCCGGATGCCCCCCAGGAGCGCCTGTTGCTGGCCTGGCTGCCTGAAGCGGACTGGCCCGAGGCTGAGCGGCAGCAGCTGGAGCAGGCTCTGGCCCCGCTGGCGGATCCCTTCGGCCTGGTGCTGCCCCCGATCCGCTGGACCCAGCAGGCCGACGAGGACTGGAGTCTGAGTTGGAAGCAGCACTGGCAACCCGATCCGGTGGGCCAGCGGCTGCTGATCTTGCCGGCCTGGCTGGAGCTGCCGGCTGAGCATGCCGATCGGCTGGTGATCCGCCTGGATCCCGGCAGCGCCTTCGGCACCGGCAGCCACCCCACCACCCGTCTCTGCCTGGAGGCGCTGGAGCGCCTGGCTGGGGAGCAGGGGGCTGCCGCGGCCAGCGCGCCCAGCCTCAGTCCGCTGCGGGTGGCCGATCTGGGCTGCGGCAGCGGCATCCTGGGCATCGCCGCCCTGCTGCAGGGCGCCGCCTCGGTGGCCGCCGCCGATACCGACACCCTGGCGGTGCGCGCCAGCGGCGACAACGCCGCCGCGAGCGGCTTCAGTGACCGGCTGCGGGTGGCCCATGGCTCGGTGGAGGAGCTGGCAGCCCTGCTGGGGGGTCGGCCGGCCGACCTGCTGCTCTGCAACATCCTCGCGCCGGTGATCGAGGCCCTCTGTCCGGCGTTCCACACCGTGCTCGCCCCCGATGGGCTGGGGTTGCTCAGTGGCCTGCTGGTGGAGCAGGCGCCCGCCCTGGCCGAGGCCCTCGCCGATCAGGGCTGGCGCGCCGAGCTGACGGCGGCACAGGGGCGCTGGGGCCTGATGATGTTGCATAAGGCACACTGATCTGTGCCCTGGTTTTGATTGGGCTTCCCGCGCTGGCCCGCGCAAACCGGCGGGAACGGCAGGAGGCGGGAGTATGAATGGCGGGTCCTACAGGCCCGGACTTCCCCGGTGCCTGTGAGCCCACATCCCTTACATGGCTTCCTACAAGGTCACCCTCATCAACGAGAGCGAAGGCCTCAACAAGACCATCGAGGTTCCAGACGACCAGTACATCCTCGACGCCGCTGAAGAGCAGGGCATCGACCTCCCCTACTCCTGTCGTGCGGGCGCCTGCTCCACCTGCGCCGGCAAGCTCACCGCTGGCACTGTCGACCAGAGCGACCAGAGCTTCCTGGACGACGACCAGATCGAAGCCGGTTTCGTGCTCACCTGCGTGGCCTACCCCACCAGCGATGTGACCATCAAGACCCACGCCGAAGAAGAGCTCTACTGAGCGCCTTGCCCATCCGGGTTACGTTCCTGCCACCCCCCGGGGTGGCTTTTTCATGTCTGCCCCCATCCCAGCGGCCTCGCCCGTCCCCAACGGATCCCAGGCCCAGGCCTCGGCCCGCACCCTGCTGGAGCCCGGCAGCGAGCACCCCAGTCCGGGGGGCCAGTTCAGCTACCGCGTGATCGGCCCCTGCTGCCGCCTGTTCGACCGGGAGGAGCTGCCCTGGCCCTGCTGCCGCCTGGCCTGGCGCAGCAAGGAGCCCAGCTGGCGCCGGGTGGGGCGCCGCTTCGTGCCCGACCTGGCGGCCCGCCGCTGCCCGTCCTACGCCGTGGAGCTGCTGCAGCCGGGCGCACGCCCCACCCGCACCGTGATCACCCTGTTCCCGGTGCGGCTGTCGGCGGAGCTGCAGGAGTGGTGGTATAGCAAGCGGCCCGCCTCCCACGACCCGGCCAACACCCACCCCCCTGGGGCGCCGGGCTGACGCATGGCGTGAGGGCAGCGGCCAGGGGTGGTGGACAGCCCGTGGTGGTGGACAGCCAGCAAAAAAGCCCCGGCATCGGCCGGGGCTTCTGAAGGGGCTGGCGCCAGGGCCAGCCGGGCTCAATCTCAACAGACAGCAGGAAGCTCAGAAGTAGATCTTGCCGCCGCCCCACTGGACGCCCTGCACCTTGGGGGCCACCAGCACGTAGCCGGCCATCTCCCGCAGGTCCTCATCGTCGAGGTCGCGCATCTTCACGAAGATGTCGCTGCTGCGGATGCTGGGGTGCACGTCGGCGATGGAGTACTCGCCGTCGTAGCTGGTGGGATCCTTCATGTAGTCCACCAGGGCGGCGACATTGTCGCGGGCCGGGGTGGCCAGGGCCAGGGTCTCGGGGTCGAGGCCCACATTCTGGTTGGTCTTGGTGATGCCGCCGGCATGGCACTCCCCGCAGCTGCTGTTGAACAGCTTGCGGCCGGTGCGGATCTCCTGCTCGCTGAAGGTCACCAGGGTGCCGTCGGCATCAGTGGGCACCGTCAGCTGCTCGGGGGTCCACTGGGCGGCCTGGGCGGGGGCTCCGAAGCCCGCCAGCAGCAGCAGGGCCAGGGGCAGGGCCAGAAGCGTGCGGGCCAGCGCGCGAATGGCTGAGGTGAGGGAGGAGGCCATCA
>JBJTWP010000079.1:0-9499 GCA_046081805.1 Cyanobacteriota bacterium | reverse complement strand
CTCCAGCAGCAGGTCGGCCCCCTGCAGCGAGCCGATGCGGGAGGAGGCCTGGGATCCGGCCAGCCGCGCCAGCAGCGCCCCATCGCCAGCCACCAGCAGCTGGGCGCGGGCCAGTTCCGGCCGGCCGGCGCCGCGCCGCAGCTCCTGCTCCAGGCGCACCTTCAGGCGGGGGAGGGGCTCGATCGCTGCCCCCTCCAGCCGCTGCAGGGCCGGCCAGAGCAACTGCAGCGCCGTGATCGCCGCCGCCACGGGGTTGCCCGGCAGCCCGAAGAACGGCGTGCCGGCCACCTGGCCCCAGGCGAATGGCCGCCCCGGCTTGAGAAACAGCTTCCAGAACCGCACCTCCCCCAGCTCCGCCACCAGCTGGCGGATCCAGTCGCTGTCGCCGGCCGACACGCCGCCGGTGGTCACCACCACGTCGCAGGCGCCCGCCAGCTCCCGCAGGGCCCGGCGCAGCGTCTCGGGCTGATCGGCCACCACCCGCCGCTCGGCCACCGCGAAGCCGAGCCGCTGCAGCAGCGCCGCCAGCAGGGTGGAGTTGCTCTCCCAGATCTGGCCCTCGCCGCGGGGCTGGCCGGGCGGCAGCAGTTCATCGCCGCTGATCAGCAGCCCCAGCCGCGGCCGTGCCCACACCGCCAGCCGCTCCACGCCGCAGCTGGCCAGCCGCCCCAGCTCAGCCGCCCCCAGCCGTTGGCCCGCGGCCAGCAGGTCCTGACCCGCTGCGGCCTCCTCCTCCGGCCCGCGGATCCAGGGATTGGCGCCACAGGAGCCCACCAGCTCGATCGTCCCCCCGGCACCAGCGTCATCCTCACTGGGCTCGGCGCGCACCAGCTCCTGGGGCAGCACCCTGGCGCTGCCCGGGGGCACCACGGCGCCGGTGAGGATGCGCACCGCCTCGCCGGGCTGAAGCACCCCCGGGAAGGGCGCGCCGGCGGCGGAGCGGCCCAGCAGCCGCCAGCGCATTCCCGGCTCCGGCCGCGCCGCGCCGGCGATGGCATAGCCGTCCATGATCGAGGCCCGGAACCCCGGCACCGACGCCGGCGCCCGCACCGGCTCGGCCGCAGTGCGGCCGAGACAGGCCGCCAGGGGCAGCAGCTCGCGGCGGTCCAGGGGCTGCAGCGCCGCCAGAATCCGCTCACGGGCCTGGTCCAGCGGCAGCCCTTCGCGGCCGTAGGGCTCAGCGCCGCTGGCCGCGTCATCGGCAGCGGCATTGGCAGCGGCAGCAGCGGTGTGATCCGCCATGGCGATCAGCCCTCCCGGCCGGCTGCGGGGTGCCGCCAATCGCCGCTGCGCCCACCCGACTTGCGCAGCAGCCGCACTGGCCCGATGGTCATCGCCCGGTCGGCGCTCTTGAGCATGTCGTAGAGGGTGAGCAGGCCCACCTGCACGGCGGTGAGCGCCTCCATCTCCACGCCGGTGGGGCCGGTGCTGCGGGCCGTGGCCGCGCAGCGCAGGCCCAGGCCGGAGCCAGTCGGCAGGGGGGCCTCGGTGATCGCCACCTCCAGGGCGCTAAGGGGCAAGGGGTGACAGAGGGGAATCAGCTCGGCGGTGCGCTTGGCCGCCTGGATCGCCGCCACCCGCGCCACCGCCAGCACATCGCCCTTGCCAGCCCGCCCCTCGCGCACCAGGTCCAGCGCCTCGGCGTTCAGCGCCAGAAAGCCTTCGGCCATCGCCTCGCGGACCGTGGCCGGCTTGGCCGCCACATCCACCATGTGCACCTCACCGTGGCTGTTGAGGTGCGTCAGGGCTGGGCCGGTGCTGCTGGGCTGCATCGCGATCACTGCACTGGAGCGACCGTAGGTTGAGTGCGGGCCCCATCCGCCCAGCCGCCGCCACACCTTCCTGAGCGGACAGTGGCAGGGCTCCGGCATCGGCGTCGGCGTTGGTTCGGCAACCCGCCAGCAGCACAAGCCCGGGGCTCGTAATTTTTTGTTGCGTTGGTGCCACCCCCATGGTCGACCTGAGCCTCAGCCGTCAGTTCACCCTTGAATCCCAGGCCCGGGCCATCGACGCCTGCGACGACGTGGCCGAGTTTCGCCGGCTTGCCAAGACCCTGCTCTCCGCCTGGCACCTGCAGGCCGACATGACCCGTCACTACGGCGCCCAGGCCCTGGGGATCGACACCAGGAGATCCTGATGTCCTTGAGGCTGCCGCTGGGGTGACTGGCCATGGCTGTGCCTGGGCATGCTGAGCAGGCTGGTTCGGGGCCGCCATGGCCGTCACCACCCTGTCACTGCATGAGCTCGGCGCCTGGAGGGCAGAACGGCACCGGGCCGATCCGCTCCAGCTGCTGGCACAGCAGGAGCACAGCCGCCTGGCCTGGCTGATTCCAGAGCGGCATCGCCGCATGGCCTCCAGTGCCTTCGCCTTCTACCGCGGCTCGCCGGTGGTGATGGCCGTTGATCTGGGGTCTGCTCCCCATTCCGGTTTGGAGGTGCAGCTCTGCGGTGATGCTCACCTGTTCAACTTCGGGTTCTACGGCTCACCGGAGCGGGCCCTGTTGTTTGACATCAATGACTTTGACGAGACGGTCCGCGGTCCCTTCGAGTGGGACCTCAAGCGGCTTGTGGGCAGCCTGGTGGTGGCGGCGCGAGCCCTCAACCTGTCCCAGACCTGGCAGGAGAAAGCGGCCCGACATGGCGCCAGGGCCTATCGCCGGGAGATGGCCAGGCTGGCGGATCGCTCCCGCAGCGACGTCTGGTACTGCCGGATCGACGTGGACGCCCTCATCGCCGGGCTCCCGGAGCAACCCTTTCGCGACCACCTGCTGCAAGTGGCCGCCCAGGCACGCCACCGTGACAGCCGGCAGGCGGTGCGCAAGCTCTGCGACACCGGAGCGGATGGGAGGCTGCGCATTCGCCACGCCCCGCCCCAGATCTGGCGCCATGACCAGATGGAGGCGGAGTTGGGCATCGATGAACCCCTGCAGCTGCGGGTTCAACACGCCTACGCGGAGTATCTGGAGAGTGTGCGACCGGAGGTGCGGCGCTTCCTCAGCGGCTATCGCCTGGTGGATACGGCCAGCAAGGCCGTGGGGGTGGGATCGGTCGGGACGCGCTGCTCGATCGGCCTGTTGGTCGGCCCGCGCGAGGATGACCTGCTCGTGGTGCAGAGCAAACAGGCTGAGGCCTCCGTGCTGGCCCCCTACGCCACCGGCCCGTCAGCTCCCCATCAGGGGCAACGGGTGGTGGAGGGACAGCGGCTGATGCAGACGGTGAGCGATCCCCTGCTGGGCTGGACCCGCAATGCCCACCACGAGCACCTCTACTGGCGTCACTTCTGCGATTGGAAGGGGTCGGTGCAGTTGGACCAGCTCAATGCCAAGGGGTTGGACCTCTACGGCCAGTTGTGTGCCGCCACCCTGGCCAAGGCCCACGCCCGATCTGGGGACCGCGGCGCTCTGAGCGCCTTCATGGCCGACGGCAAACGATTTGACGCCGCGTTGGCTGGCTTCGCGATGGCCTATGCCGACCAATCGGAGCATGACTACCACCGGTTCCTCGCCACCAGGGTCGAGGCAGCGGCGCCCAGGCCGCAGGACGATCCCGTTGGAGCAACAGCCTTCAGCTCCACACCGGCCCGAACAGGATCGGCATGAAGGTGGGCTGGGCCTTGGGGGAGGTGCTCCACCTCACCTGACAGCGAAAGCCATAGCCCTGGGGGTCGTTGAACTGGCGCACCTGCATCGCGGTGACCGTGGCCCCGGCGGGCACCAAGGTCTGGGCCTTGTTGCAGGCATCGACTTCCGAGAGTCGCGAGCTGTCATTCACCCAATCGGCCTGGGCCGCCTGGGGGCCAAGCACGGCGGCAGCGACGACCAGGGACAGCGCAACCAGACGGGCACGGCGGCAGGGCATCACGGCAGGCAGGGCGATCAGTGCCCTTTCTCTAGCGCGGATTCCCATCAGCGACCGGGAGACTCAACCGTGCAGCCGTTGGAACCACAGACCCGCCAACTGCCACGACGACCAGAGGAAGGCCGCCAGGAACAACCAGTTCAGCCAGGCGGGGCGTTGGGGCTTCTCGGTCACGACCACGGATCCCTGGAGGGCTCCAGCAGTTTGGGCTGCCTCCGGTCCCCTCCGCTCAGCGCAACGACTGGGGAGGGGGAGGGGGCAGCAGGGCCTTGACCAGACGCACCCCACCCGCCACCAGCAGCACCAGGGCACCGATGGCCAGGGCCACCATCGCCACCACGCCCAGCAACTGCAGCAGGCCCACCCCGAAACGGCTGAGACCGCTGAGGAGATTGGCAATGGCGTTGCTCACCAGCAGCAGCGTGTCCAGCCGTTCCGGCAGCTGCAGCAAGCCCACCAGGATTCCGGCGCCTGCGGCCAGCAGCAACAACCCGGAACCGAACAGCCTGAAGCGCACCTGACGCCGCTGTTTGCGGAACACCCGTCTCTGCTTGGGGGCGCCCATGGGCAACTGAAGCGGGCGGCGCTGCTTGGGGCTCATGCCTCCAGGGAGTAGCCGGCCCCTCGCATCCAGCGCTCGAATTCCATCAGCACGAGCTCATTGGGACAGTCAATGAGCGACAGATTGGCCACGCTGCAGTCCCCCTGGCCACCATGGTGCAGCGACAGGTGGAAGTTGTCACCACTGAGGCCGCACACCTCCGGATCGCTCCGCACGACGACATTGAGTGTGGCCCCGAGACGGGCCACACGAATCCGCAGTTCTGACCAGCTCATCGTCGTCATGGGCGCAGTGTGGGCAGCGTTGAAGCGGCGTCAAGGGCCGGTGGTGGAACCGGGTCGTGCGGGGGTGGCAGGCCCACTCGTGGCGGGACGCACCGGGGGCTGACCCTCCCGCAGGGGCCGGGGCACCGGCAACAGCAGGCCAACCCCCGCCAGGGCCACCAGCACCAGGGCCCCGCCCAGGGGCGCCGCGAGACGCTGGAGCACGGGCGTGCGCCGCTCCAGCTCCCTGGCCCGCAGGGGAACGGGCACGGGCACCTCCAGCGCCAGGGCCAGGCGTGGTTCGTGGCGCAGTTGATCCAGCACTCTCACCAGA
The DNA here is from genome assembly GCA_046081805.1 of Cyanobacteriota bacterium. GTDB lineage: Bacteria > Cyanobacteriota > Cyanobacteriia > PCC-6307 > Cyanobiaceae > UBA5018. The sequence goes on along the minus strand of JBJTWP010000079.1, from coordinate 4,482 downwards.
TCGGCCAGTTCCGCGTCATCGAGGCGCAGCTCCAGGGGCGGGGTGTCGGGCTGACTGCTGCGCAGCAACAGCCGATGCCCCCCGTCGGGATGGGGGCCGATCTCGGCGGGCTCGGCGGCTGCCCCGATCCGCCGCTGCACTCCACTGATCAGATGCCGGGCGTAGGGCAGCACCACCGCCATCAACGCCTGCAGATGCTCCTTGCGACCCTCCAGCTCCGGCCGGCCGGCCCATTCCAGGCGCCAGGCCGTGAGGATTCCCACCACATCGGCGGACTGTCCGGCAGACACATCCGGCAAGCCCTCCACCTGCAGGCGGCAGCTGATCTGATCGAAGCGCAGGGTGGTCTTCATGCGGGGCGGCCCAGGTGGTCAGACTGCCGCATCGAGCAGGCTGGCCCGCAGCCGCTCCACGCCAGCCTCGCCAGCCGCCAGGGCGAGGGTCTGGATCAGCTGGTGGCGCAGCGGCCCGCCAGCTTCCGGATCGAGCAGGTTGAGCACACCGCCACGGCGGGGGTTCAGGCGCTCCCGCACCAGCTCGGCCAGCCGGGTCTGAAACAGCAGCCAGCGCTGCTGGCTGAGCTCCGGCGGTTCGGCGGTGGACAGCAGGGCCCGCAGCAGGGGATAGAGACGATCCGCCATGGCACAGAGGACGCGGATCAGGGCCTCGGATTCAGCCGCCGGCAGGGCATCTCGCCGGGTGGTGCGGCGCAGGGGGTTGGTGCAGCGGCACTTCCAGAACTCCACCCGGTTGGGGAACAGGCTGGTGAAACCCAGCTGCTCGCTCATCCAGAACATGGCCTCACCGCCATTGAAGTCGAGGGCCTCCACCACCAGCAGCAGCAGGTCCAGGCGCTCCAGACCCCGCCTGGACAGGCGCGGCTCGGTGACGTTGGGGATGGAGTTGGGGGCGTTGGCGTTGCCAGTGCCGGTGGCGGCGGTGTGGGCGATGGCTGACGGCGAGGCGCCTGGGCGTTCGGGCATGGCTGCGATGATGCCAGCAGATCCGCGGCAGCGTCATCTTCCATGGGCACCAGCTCTGTTGATCTGCGTCAGCTGGTGCGCGAGGTGCCCGACTTCCCCAAGCCCGGCATCCTGTTTCGCGACCTGACGCCGCTGATGCGGGATCCGGATGGCTGGCAGGAGGTGATCCGGCAGCTCTCCCTGCTGTGTGAACGGCTGCAGCCCGATCTGATCGTCGGCATCGAGTCGCGCGGATTCATCGTGGGGACGGCCCTGGCCACCGCCACCCGCCTGGGGTTTGTCCCCGTGCGCAAGCCAGGCAAGCTTCCCGGTGAGGTGACCGGCGTCGATTACGCCCTGGAATATGGCCAAGACCGGCTGGAGATCCACAGCGATGCCCTGGCCGATGGCCAGCGGGTGCTGGTGATCGACGACCTGCTGGCCACGGGCGGCACCGCCGCCGCCTGCGCCCAGCTGGTGGAGGCCGCCGGAGGGACCCTCTGCGGTTTCGGGTTTGTGGCCGAACTGGCGGCTCTGGACGGCCGCAGTCGGCTGCCGGAGCAGCACCCGGTGGAATCGCTGATCATCTACCGCTGAGGCTGGTTCAGCTGAGGCTCAGGACTGGCTCTGGCGGTCCTGCCAGGTGAGCACCTGATCGAGCTGCTCCAGGCTGATCAGCCCAAAGCGCCAGAGGACAATCGGCAATGGCGCCTGCTCCAGCTCGGCCTGGCGCAGGCCGAGCGCCAGGGCACTCTCCCCCAGCCCCAGTTGGTGGCTCAGGAAGCGCAGCAGGGCCTCGGATGGGGGCGGCTGGGGGGTGGTGGCCCTCACCATGGGGCCCTCACGACAGCGCCAGCGTCTCGGCCAGACCATCGGTCATGACGGCGAGACTGAGGCGTCGCAGCAGGCCCAGGCGCGCCAGCAGGGCCAGGATCAGCCGGCGCAGCGGCAGCAGCAGCGGCGCGCGATTGGAGAACAGCCGCACCAGCAGGTCTGTGCAGGCCAGGGTGACGATCAGATCCGGCCAGCGCCGGCGGCCGTAGGCCGCAGGCAGCCGCTCCAGCGGCAAGCTGCCGGCGGCCGCCCGAGCCGCCAGCCGGTGCAGCACCGCCACATCGCGCCAGCACAGATTCAGGCCCTGGCCGCCCACGGGATGGCAGCGGTGGGCGCTCTCCCCCACCAACACGGCCTGGCCCCGATGCAGCCGACGGGCCAGCAGCATCTGCAACGGCACCGCCCGGGGAGCGTCCAGCAGCGCATCGGGCTGAAACCGGCTCGGCAGGGCGCCGGCCAGAGCATCGAGGAACCCGGTGGCATCCAGGCGCTCCAGCTGGCGGCAGCGGCGCTCGGGCGCACTCCATACCAGCTGCATCCGGTTCCCCCCCAGGGGTAACACGGCGAAAGGTCCCTCGGGCCGGAACAGCTCCCAGGCCTGATCGGCCTCAGTGCCCCGCAGCTCCACCTGGGCGGTGAGACAGTTCTGGCGATAGGGCCGCTGCCACACCCCGATGCCCAGGCCCTCCCGAATCGAGGACTGGGGCCCATCGGCGGCCACCAGCAGATCAGGCTGCGGACGACCTGCCTGCAGCGGTGCCGCGGCTGCCGATCCAAGCTGGAGGCTGATGGCGGGAAGCGCCGCCGCCCGCTCCAGCAGCAGCGACATCAGCGGTTGGTGCTGGGCAATCCAGCCCACCGCTGGGCCGGCAGCGCGGCGCTGGCCGAGGTCGGCCACGCTGAAGGGCACCCGCTGATGCAGCGCCAGATCCCAGAGTTCAAGCCGGCGAAACGGCACCAGCCGCGGCTCAAGCGCGGGCCACAGGCCCAGCCGCTCCAGCAGGCGCTGACTGGAGTGGGTGAGGGCGTAGGCCCGGGAGCGCTCCAGCAGCCGATCGGCGGGCACGGGGTCGAGCAGCTCCACCCGCCAGCCGGCATCGGCCAGGGCCAGGGCCGTCAGCAGCCCGGTGGGGCCGGCACCGTGGATTCGGGCGAACGGTGAGGCTGCTGCTGCGCTGGTGACGGACACGGTGAAGACCTGACAACGGGGCCCGTGATCGGGCACAAAAAAGCCGCAGCACGTTCGCTGCGGCTGGCGGGGTGGCGCCACCCTGACGCCATGGGACCAGGCGTCAGCCGATACCCAGCAGGCCGCGGGTGAAGGCCTCGCCCCCCAGGGCGAACTCGGTGGCCAGCAGGGCGATGAAGCCGAGCATGGCCATGCGGCCGTTGAGCTTCTCGGCGCGCTCGTGGAAGCCCCAGCCGCTCTCGGCGCTCACCACCTCCATGCGGGGCTCGGTGGCGAAGGCGTTGAGGCGGCCGCCGTCTTCGGTGGTGACGGTGGCGCCACGGATAGCGGGAGCAGCGGGATTGGCCTGGGTCATGGCTCGATTCAGTAGGTTGTTACGCAATGTTAACACGTGTAACGACTCCCTGGGGCAAGCTCGGAGCCGGGCTGCCCTCAGCGCAACCGCCGCAGGCAGAGCTCCTCGAACGCCGGCCGCAGCAGGAAGGGGTACTCGCCCACCCACAGCTTGAGTTGCGGCAACCAGGCGTCACTGAGGGCCCCGATGCGGGAGAAGTCGCTGCGCTCGCTCAGCACCAGACAGCGCACCACGGTGCCGCGGCGGATGGCCTTGTGCTTCTTGTCATAGGGGAAGCGCAGCTGGCCCAGGTAGCCCTCCTCATCCTCCAGCTCCAGGCACAGCCAGGTGCGCCGGTTCTCCACCAGCTCCAGGCGCCCCTGCTTGTCGGTGGTTTCCTGCCGCCCCTCGATCAGCTCCCGCGTGAACAGATCGGCCACCTCCCCCTCGAAGATCGCCGCCGCCGGATAGCGCCGCAGCTTGGCGTTGCGCCGGCCGGCCTCCACGATCGGTCCCCACAGCACGTAGAGCAGAAACACCACGCCGATCACCAGAAAGATCGGCCCGGCCTGGTTGGAGAACAGCAGGGTCTGGCTGATCAGCAGGGTGATCACCCCGCCGATCACCGAGATGAACAGGCGCTGCAGCAGCTTCTGGGGGGAGCCGCTGCACAGGTTGAACTGGGGGCCCGTGGCCACCGCCGGGATCAGGCGCGGCAGCTCGCCGGGGCGCAGCGGAATCAGCATCGCCAGCCCCCGCTCACAGCAGCCGCTCCAGGCCGTACACCAGCCCGGCCAGCTGACGCACCCGCCGCACGGTGAGCAGCACCCCGGGCATGTAGGCGGAACGGTCGATCGTGTCGTGGCGGAGCGTATAGGTTTCACCCGGCGCGCCGAACATCACCTCCTGGTGGGCCACTAGGCCCGGCAACCGCAGCGAATGCAGGCGCAGGCCGCTCTCGCGCAGGCCGCCGCGGCAGCCAGCCAGGGTTTCGTGCTCCTCCACCTGCGGCGTATTGAAGCTCTTGCCCAGTTCCTCGATCAGCTCGGCGGTCTTCAGGCAGGTGCCGCTGGGGGCGTCGGCCTTGCGGTTGTGGTGCAGCTCGGTGAGCTCGCAGAAGTCGTAGAAGCGGGCGGCGGCGGCGGCGGCCTGCTGCAGCAGCA
>JBJTWP010000078.1:0-3339 GCA_046081805.1 Cyanobacteriota bacterium | reverse complement strand
GCATCACCCGCCTGAGGCCCGGCGACAGCAGCTACGCCGCCGCCGCCCTGCGCAACTCCAACCTCATTTCCTCTTGGCAACCTCAGCGTCGGCGATGACCAGACGGCCTCCCGCAGCTTCTCGGCCATCGGCGGTGGCTCCTTCCTCGCCCCGTTCGCCGAGGTGAATGGCAACACCTTCTTTGCCTACGGCGCTGCCAACAGCGATGGCATCAGCCACTTCCGCTCCCTAGGCACCAACCTCTTTGGCCTGGAAGACATCCTCGGCGGGGGGGATCGCGACTTTGATGATCTGGTGATCGGGGTCAACTTCACCGCCGTGGGGTAGCTCCTCCGGGCAGCCGCTGATCCAGCAGAACGGCAGGCGCCCAGCCATTCCGGCCACCCCTGCCAGGCAAGCTTGCGGGCCGGCGCTGAGGGTTCACGCCCTCCCTCGGGACCGGGTGTGGCTCAGTTGCGGCTGATCAGCCCCCACTCCACCAGCATGGCCATCAACAGGGCCAGCCCTCCCACTGCCCAGCCCGTGCGGAGCATCCGCACCAGCAGCACGGATCGGACGGGGATCATCGTGGCCCACCACGCCAGGGCGCGGCGTTGGCTGGATCGAGGCTTGGCATCGGTTGCGTCCTGCTGCATGGGGCCATCCAAGCCAGCTCCGCAGAGGTCAGTCAGTACAAATGCTCAGATGCTGACCTCGGTGGCCCTGGTGCGCCGGGCGCCCAACCGGTCTTGTCGGTTGCTCCGGTGCAGCCCGCTGCGTCTGCTCCCGCTGACAGCGCTGGCCAGCTCTGCTGCGCTGCGCCAGCTTTGGAGTGCGGCGCTCCGCAGCAGAGCTGGGCGCCTGGAGGATCACCATGACGCGAGACAACAACGGCCCCAGGCCGCTACAAACCAATCCAGGACTGCAGCAGAGCGAACCGCCCGCGCCGCAGTCGTCCACCGATCCGGACTACCGGGAGCTGGAGCGCTGCTACCACCAGTCCGCCGAATACGCGGCAATGGTGGAGCGCTATCCGCTCCTGCGCCGCGCCATTCAAAGCTGCCGCAATGCCGCTCTGGTGGGCCGTCCCACCACCAGACCCCACCCTGATCTGCCGGGGGTGCTGCTGCGCTGGCAACGCAGCCATGGCGAAGGTTGAGGCCTTCGGCCGCCGGCGCCGCGGCGGTAGGGGCCGCTTCAGTGGCGCCTGGGCACCACCTCCAGACCGATGGGCGCCAGGGCAATCAAGGCCAGCTTGATGTGCTGTAGGCCAAAGGGAATGCCGATGATCGTCACGAAGCAGGCCAGCGCCGCCGTGAGGTGCCCGATCGCCAACCACCACCCGGCCACCAGAAACCAGATCCCATTGCCCACCAGTCCCAGGGGGCCGGTGCCCCACTCCATGCGGCCGGTGAGCTCCCGTCGGCTGACGGCCTCATAGCCGAAGGGCCAGAAGGAGAAAGTACCGATCACAGCGCAGGCCCGTGCCCAGGGGATTCCCACGATGGTGAGGGCGCAGACCCCAGCGGCCAACCACCAGCCCAGGCCCATCACCAAGCCCCCCAGCAGGAACCACAGGACATTCAGCAGGAAACGCATCGCGGGCCTCAGGGGCTGGCACCAGCTTGCAGGCTTTCGATGGCGCCCTGGAGCGCCTTGTCCAGGAGCGCCTTGCCCAGGCAAAGTCGTTGCCGCCCGTAGGATGGGCTGTTCACGAGCCGGCCGGATGCCCCGCGCCCAGAGCAGCAAGGCCAGCCAGGACCCGCCAGCGCTCACTCTGCACGAGCGGGCGGCCCAGAGAGAAGCCAGGACGGCAGCCCAGCTGGATGGCAGTCGCCAGCTGAGCGGCGGCTCCCTGGAGGAGGTGATCCGGGTGCGGGGCGCCCGCCAGCACAACCTCAAGAACGTGGATCTGACGATCCCCCGCAACCGCCTGGTGGTGTTCACCGGCGTGAGCGGCAGCGGCAAGAGCTCCCTGGCCTTCGACACGATCTTTGCGGAGGGCCAGCGCCGCTACGTGGAGAGCCTCTCGGCCTACGCGCGGCAGTTCCTCGGCCAGGTGGACAAGCCGGATGTGGATGCGATCGAGGGGCTGTCGCCGGCGATCTCGATCGATCAGAAGTCCACCAGCCACAACCCCCGCTCCACCGTCGGCACCGTCACCGAGATTCAGGACTACCTGCGCCTGCTGTTCGGCCGCGCCGGTGAACCCCACTGCCCGGAGTGCGACCGCTCGATCCGGCCCCAGTCGATCGACGAGATGGTGGATCAGATCCTCCAGTTGCCGGAGGGCACCCGCTACCAGCTGCTGGCGCCGGTGGTGCGGGGCAAGAAGGGCACCCACGTGAAGCTGCTCAGCGGCCTGGTGGCCGAGGGCTTTGCCCGGGTGCGGATCAACGGCGAGGTGCGCGAGCTGGCCGACAACATCGAGCTCGACAAGAACCACGCCCACCACATTGAGGTGGTGGTGGATCGCCTGGTTGCCCGCGAGGGGATGGAGGAGCGCCTCACCGACTCCCTGCGCACGGCGTTGAAGCGCGGCGATGGCCTGGCGCTGGTGGAGGTGGTGCCGAAGGGCGAGGACGGGCTGCCGGAGGGTGTGGAGCAGGAGCGCCTCTATTCCGAGAACTTCGCCTGCCCGGTGCATGGCGCTGTGATGGAGGAGCTCTCGCCGCGGCTGTTCTCGTTCAACAGCCCCTATGGCGCCTGCCCCGACTGCCATGGCATCGGCCATCTGCGCCAGTTCACCCAGCAACGGGTGATCCCCGATCCCTCCCTGCCGGTGTATGCGGCGGTGGCCCCCTGGGCCGAGAAGGACAACGCCTACTACTTCTCGCTGCTCTATTCGGTGGGTGAGGCCTTCGGGTTCGAGATCAAGACCCCCTGGAACCAGCTCACGGCCGAGCAGCAGGAGGTGCTGCTCCATGGCTCCCGCGAGCCGATCGCGATTCAGGCCGACAGCCGCTACCGCAAATCGCAGACCTATCTGCGGCCGTTCGAGGGGATCCTGCCGATCCTGGAGCGCCAGCTGCGCGACGCCAGCGGCGAGGCGATGCGTCAGAAGCTGGAGAAGTTTCTGGAGCTGGTGCCCTGTGCCAGCTGCCAGGGTCTGCGGCTCAGACCCGAAGCCCTGGCGGTGCGGGTCGGGCCCTATCGGATCCATGAACTCACCAACAGCAGCGTCGGTGAGAGCCTGCGGCGGATCGAGCAGCTGATGGGGGTGGGCGAGAGCGAGGGGTCCGACCCCCTGCTCAGTGCCCGCCAGATCCAGATCGGCGAGCTGGTGTTGCGGGAGATCCGCCTGCGCCTGCGCTTCCTGCTGGATGTGGGCCTCGATTACCTCAGCCTCGACCGCCCGGC
>JBJTWP010000077.1:0-2803 GCA_046081805.1 Cyanobacteriota bacterium | reverse complement strand
TCCAGGGCGGCGCAGGTGATGTGGGTGAGGGTCTGCTGCGGCGCCATCAGCGCCAGGTCGTGGTCGGCCTGCAGGCCGAACAGCTCCATCACCTGGCTCACCATTTCCCGGTGCTGGCCGGTGAGCACCACGCGGGGGTCGAAATCCTCGGCCTGTTGAAAGGCGCGGATCACCGGCGCCAGCTTGATCGCCTCGGGCCGGGTGCCCAGCACGATCGTCACCAGGGGGTTCGCCACAGGGCCGGGTCGGATGGCCGAATCCTAGGGATGGCGAGCGGTTAGGCCCCCCAGCGCTGATCCCGGGGCCGACGAGCGGGGCTGACAAGGTGAGGCTTCCAGGCAAAGCTGGGGGCGCGCCTGCTGGCCCGGCATGACTTCGGCCCCTTCCCCCTTTCCTCCCTCTCCCTTCCCTCCGCTGGCGGGAGCACCCCTGCCGGTGCCCCCCGCACCCGTGGCACCCCCCCCACTGGCGTCCCCTCCCGCGGTGTCTCCCCCCGCCGCCACCGGGGGCGCCCCCGCCAGCCTTCGGGACATCGTGCGGATCGCCCACGACAAGCGTTACTCCGATGTGCACATCGGCGTGGGCGAAGAGCCGCGTTTCCGGGCCCGCGGTGACATGCGGCGCACGGGGTGGCCGACCACGGACACCGCCACCTTCAACGCCTATGTGCGGGAGATGCTCAGCCCCGCCCAGTGGGATGCGTTCCAGCGCGACAAGGACTACGACGGCTCGTTTGCCTTTCCCTTTGTGCGGGTGCGCATCAATCTGCTCGATTCCCTGCGCGGCCCGGCGATGGTGCTGCGCCTCATTTCCCAAACGATCGCCAGCCTGGAGGAGCTGAGACTGCCGCCGGTGCTGCGGGATCTGTGTGAGCGCCCCAAGGGCATGGTGCTGATCACCGGCCCCACGGGTTCTGGGAAGAGCACCACATTGGCGGCAATGGTCGACTGGATCAACCACAACATGAATCGCCACATCATCACGATTGAAGATCCTGTGGAATTCGTGCACACCAGCGACAAATCGCTGATCCGCCACCGCGAGGTGGGCCAGCACACCAAGGTGTTTCACAATGCCCTTCGTGCCGCCTTGCGGGAAGATCCCGATGTGATCCTGATCGGCGAAATCCGCGATCAGGAAACCCTCGCCACGGCGATCGAGGCCTCCCAGACCGGCCACCTGGTGTTCGGCACCCTGCACACGAACTCTGCCGTGAAAACCGTGGAGCGCGTCCTGGGCATGTATCCGCCCGACCAACAGGAAGGGGTTCGGCGAGCGATTTCCGAATCACTGCTTGGTGTGATTTCCCAGGGCCTGATCAAGACAGGCGACGGGAAGCGAGCCGCCTTCCATGACATTCTGATCAACACAGATGCCTGCAAGGATTATATCGTTCGTGGTGATCTTGGTGAGATTGAAGACATCATGGCGCGCAGCGCCTTCGATGGTATGCAAACCATGAATCAGGCGCTGGAGAAGCTGGTGGAGGATGGAATGGTGAACGGTGAGGACGCCATGGCCCAGAGTCTGCGGCCCAACGAACTGGCCATGGCCCTGCGCGGTCGGATCTGAGGGGGATTCGGGTGCTGCCGGATCTCAGCCCGCCAGGCGGGCGACGAGCACCACCACCAGTCCCACGGACAGACCGAGCATGGCAAGGCGACCGTTCCAGATTTCCGCCTGGGGTGTGAAGCCGCGGCGCCAGGCGTTGAGCTCGTCCGGGCTCACCGGTTCGGGCTGAAAGCGGGAGTCGAACGCCTCGTCGGTGGTCTGAAGGTCCATGAGGGTTGCGCTCACGGCAGGTGCGGCTCCAGTCTAGGCCGATTAAAAGGCCGGCGGCGTTTCGTAAAGCCGTTGGGCATCAGCTAGGGGCAACCGGGCAGCCACGCCAAGCTCCACCGGACTGCTCCAGCCCATGGCCAGCCGCTGGGCCGCCGCCACGCCAATCATGGCGGCGTTGTCGGTGCAGTAGGCCAGCGGCGCCACCCGCCATTCCAGTCCGCTGGCGGCGCAGCGCTGCGCCAGCAGGGCCCGCAACCGCCGGTTGGCCGCCACCCCGCCCACCAGCACCAGGGTGTCCAGGCGGTGATCCTCGGCGCAGCGGCAACTGCGCTCCACCAGCACCTCCGCCACCACCTGCTCGAAGCTGGCCGCCAGATCGGCCACCGGCAGCTGCGCACCATCTGCAGTGGCGTCTGCCTCCAGGGCCCGCACCTGGCGCAGCATCGCGGTCTTGAGGCCCGAGAAGCTGAAGTCGTAGGGATGGAAGCCCCCCTCCGGCCGCGACACCCGTCCCTTGGGCAGGGCAAAGCGCAGGGGATCACCGTGCCCTGCGGCAGCCTGAATCGCCGGCCCCCCCGGGTAGCCCAGGCCCAGCAGCCGGGCCACCTTGTCGAAGGCCTCGCCGGCCGCGTCATCGTGGCTGCGGCCCAGCCGCTCGTAGTGGCCCGGGGCCGCCACCTTCACCAGCTCGGTGTGGCCGCCGCTCACCAGCAGCACCAAATAGGGACCGGGCGGCAGGGGCTCCCCCAGCTGCACCGAGCAGAGGTGGCCCTCCAGGTGATGCACCCCCAGAAAGGGCTTGCCGTGCAGGCGCGCCAGGGTGCGCCCACTCACGGAGGCCACCAGCAGCGCCCCCACCAGGCCCGGTGCCACCGTGGCCGCCACGGCATCGACGTCAGCCACCGTTAAGCCACTCGCGGCACAGACGCGTTCGATCAGCTGGGGCAGGGCCTCCACATGGCGGCGCGAGGCGATTTCGGGCACCACGCCACCCCAGCGGGCGTGCTCCTCCACCTGGGAC
>JBJTWP010000076.1:0-5149 GCA_046081805.1 Cyanobacteriota bacterium | reverse complement strand
GGCAATGAAGTTAATCGCCCCGAAAATCGAACTACCGCCCAGCAGCAACACACTCAGAATCCAAACCGCCTGACCCGCTGCGGGGGTAGTGAGACTAAGGGGAGGATACGCGGTCCATCCAGACTGGGCGGCAGCTCCAGCCAGGAAGTAGGAGGTGATCAGCAGGATTCCAGCCGGGGGAATCATCCAGAAGGCCACTGCATTGAGGCGTGGAAACGCCATGTCTCTAGCGCCGACATAAAACGGAATCAGATAATTGCCAAAGCCACCGTTCACCACCGGCACGATCCACAGAAAGATCATGACGGTTCCATGCAGCGTTAACACCTCGTTGTAGGTGTCACGGGGCATGAAGTCGGAGAGCGGCGTTGCCAGCTCGGTACGAATTGCACCGGCAAGAAGTCCACCGATGAGATAGAATAGAAATCCGCACACGATATATTGCAACCCGATCACTTTGTGATCGGTGCTGAAGCTCAGGTAGCGCAGCCAGCCCTGGGGCTGGAGGGACAACGGTAGGGCGACTGGATTGGGGGCGGCAAGTGTCATGGGAAACGCATAGGGCCGGAAGGTTCAGGCGGTGGTGGCAAGTTGTCGGTTCTGGTCGAGCCAGGACTGAAACGCTTCAGGCTCATGGACCACGACGCTGGTGCGCATCCCACCGTGGTAAGGGCCGCAGAGCTCGGCACAGATGATCGGGTAGGTGCCAGGGCGGGTGGGGGTGAAGCTGAGCAGGGTGGGCTGCCCGGGAATCACATCCTGCTTGAGACGGAACTGGGGAACCCAGAAGGCATGAATCACATCGCGGGCCTCCATCCTCAATTCCACGGGCTGGCCGACAGGAACATGGAGTTCACCACTGGTGATGTTGCCATCGGGATAGTGGAAGATGAAGGCGAATTGCATCGCGGTGACATCGACCGGGATGGCCGCTGGGGTTCCGATGTCATCCGTGGCTGGAGCAATTCCGCCCCAGTAACGGCGCTCAGAAGGGCTGTGGTCCATGGCGATGGCCGCGGTACTCAGCATGGCGCTGTGGTCGTGCAGGGAGGTCATCCCGCCCATGCGCTCATAAATGTCGTAGCTGTAGATGCCGACAAACAGCACCACGACAGCCGGAATCGCCGTCCAGACAATTTCCAATGGCAGGTTGCCTTCAATTGGCAAGCCATCGCCGCTGTCAGTGGAGGTTCGGCGGAAGCGCACCAGGCTGTATACCAGCATGATGGCCATACCGAGGAACAGTGCGGTTCCAATGCTGAACAAAACCTTAAAGAGATCGTCGTAAACCGGTGCGTTGCTGCTGGCGTCCACCGGCAACAAGGGCACGTGATAGCCCACCCAGATCCCAGTGCCCATCAGGGCTGCACTGGCCAATGCGAAGGTGGCGGCGTCTCGGGCTTTCACAGATACAGTTCACGTCCTAAACAGCTTATGGACCTGGGAGCGCAGCGTTGCTGGCCTGGTCGAGATGTGAGGGAATGGCGATTCGTCATTTGAAGAATCTGGCTACGTTGACGCCACTTCGCGGTGAGGGCATCCATGGCCTTCAGCCCCTCCGTGGTGCCGTCACCCCGGCCCAGGATTTCCACGTCCCCATCAGGATCCCAGTCAGCATCGAGCCCACCATCGTCGCCGAACCCCCGGGCCCTGCGGCGCTCCATGGGTTTGCTGCTGGCCCACCTCGTGGTGGCGCTCGTAGCGCTGGTGGCCATCGGCGGCGCCACCCGGGTCATGGAGGCCGGCCTGGCCTGCCCTGACTGGCCGCTCTGCTACGGCGTGCTCCTGCCAGGCCGCCAGATGAACCTGCAGGTGTTTCTGGAGTGGTTCCACCGCCTCGATGCCTTCGTGGTGGGGGTGACCGTGCTGGTGCTCGCCGCCGTGGCGCTCTGGAGACGCCAGCAGCTGCCGAACTGGTTCACACCTGCCGCAGTGCTGGCATTGGCACTGGTGGCAGTGCAGGGCGGACTGGGGGCTCTCACGGTCAGCCAGCTTCTGGCGGCGCCACTGGTGACAGCCCATCTCGGCACCGCCCTGTTGCTGGTGGCCCTGGTCAGCGCCATGCAGCAGGCGCTGGCCTCGGGGCCAGGCGGTGACCCCAGTTCCCCAGCCGGCAACGGTCCGCCAACCCCCTCACCAACCCTGCCGCAATGGTGGCGCGGTGTGGCAGGCCTGGCCGTGCTCGGGATCTTCAGCCAGTGCCTGCTCGGTGGCGCCATGGCCAGCCAGTGGGCAGCCGATCGCTGCCTGGCGGCCGGGGATGGTTGCCTCTGGCTGGCACTCCATCGCAGCGCGGCGATCCCCGCCGTTCTTCTGGTGACCGCCACGGCGCTGTTGTCCTCATTTCTTCACGCCCCCTTCCGACTGGTCCGGGGCCTCTCCCTCGTTGCCCTTGTCCTGGTGGCCGCACAGATTGCCCTGGGGGTGGCCACCCTGCGCCTCCAGCTGGCCCTGCCCCTCGTGACTGTGGCCCATCAGCTTGGGGCCGCCCTGCTGGTGGCTGTGCTCGCTGCCACTGCCGCCGCCCACCTGCAGCCCGATACGGAGACGATCGATGGTTAGCGCTCTTCCCTCCAGTGGGGCCGCCGTGGCTGCCAGCCCTGTGCCGCGCTCGGTGCGGCTGCCGGCCTGGCTGGAGGTGGCCAAGCCTCGGCTCATCCCCCTGTTGCTGGCCACCACCCTGGGCGGCATGGCCCTGAGCGGCGACTGGCCCGTGCCGGGCGGCACCATCGCCTGCACCCTGGTGGGGGGCGCGTTGGCTTCGGCAGCGGCCGGTGTGCTCAACTGCCTCTGGGAGCAGGAGCTCGACGGTCGCATGGTGCGCACCAGCCGAAGGGCGCTCCCTTCCGGCCGTCTGGCGGAGCGCCAGGCCTTCGCGCTGGCCATCGGGCTTACCGGCGCTTCGCTGGCACTGCTGCTGCTTGGGGTCAATGCCCTTGCCGCGAGTCTGGCATTGCTGGGCCTGTGCAGCTACGTGCTGCTCTACACGGCCCTGCTCAAGCCCCGCACCCCCCAGAACATTGTGATCGGCGGGGTGGCCGGTGCCATTCCCCCCCTGGTGGGGGTGGCTGCCGCCAGCGGCCAGCTGGGCTGGGGCGCCTGGTGGCTGTTCAGCCTGGTGATGCTCTGGACCCCTGCCCACTTCTGGGCCCTGGCACTGCTGCTGCGCGACGACTACCGCGCTGTCGGCATCCCGATGCTGCCGGTGGTGAAGGGGCCGGTGGTCACCGCCCGCGCCATCCAGCACTACGGCTGGGCCACGGCCCTGCTCAGCCTGGCCGGTGCCGTTGTGCTGCCCGTGGGCGGCTTGCTCTACGGCCTGCTGGTGGTGCCGTTCAATGCGCGGCTGCTCCAGCTCTGCGGCCAGTTGCGCCGCGATCCTGACAATCTGCAGCCGGCACGCTCCCTGTTCCGCTGGTCGATTCTGTATCTGTTCGGCCTGTGCCTGCTGCTGCTGCTGGCCCGCCTGCCGGCCGCAGCCGTGCTCCAGAGCCAGGTGTTGGCGCTGCTGTGGGGCAGCTCTCCCTAGATTCGGCCCAAGAGCTGAGAGTCAAGGGAGCAAGCGGCGGGTGATCGAACTCCAGCACCTGGGCAAGCGCTACGGCGGTGGCAGGGGCCAGGCCGTCCAGGCCCTCGACGACCTCTCGCTGTCGGTGCCAGCCGGTTGCCTCTACGGCCTGCTGGGCCCGAATGGCGCCGGCAAGACCACCACCCTGCGGATCCTCTCCACCCTGCTCGCCCCCGACAGCGGCACGGTGCGCGTGGGTGGTGTGGACGCCCTGGCCGATCCCCGCGCCGTTCGCCGGCTACTGGGGTTCGTGGCCCAGGAGGTGGCGATCGACAAGATCCTCACCGGCCGCGAGCTGCTGCAGCTTCAGGCCGCGCTGTATCACCTGGGTGCCAGGGAGCGCGACCAGCGCATCGCCGAGCTGATCGCGCTGTTGGGCATGGGGCAGTGGGTTGACCGCCGCTGCGGCGGCTATTCCGGTGGGATGCGCCGTCGCCTCGACCTGGCGGCGGGGCTGCTGCACCGGCCGCGGGTGCTGGTGCTGGATGAGCCCACCGTGGGCCTCGACATCGAGAGTCGCGCCGCGATCTGGAGCGTGCTGCGCCAGCTGCGGGATGCCGGCACCACCGTGCTGCTCAGCAGCCACTACCTGGAGGAGGTGGACGCCCTGGCCGACCGGCTGGCGATCATCGAGGGCGGCAGCGTGATCGCTGAAGGGGCACCGGGCGAGCTCAAGGCCGCCCTGGGCGGCGACCGGGTGACCCTGCGGGTGCGGGAGTTCAGCGACGAGCCCGAGGCCCGCAAGGTGCAGCAGCTGCTGCAGGGCTGTGCTGGCGTGCGCCAGGTGGTGGTGAACCGGGCCCAGGGCTATTCCCTGAATCTGGTGGTGGAGCACGACGGCGTGATCGAGCAGCTGCGCCGCCAGTTGGCCGAGGCCCAGCTGCCCGTGTTCGCCCTGGCCCAGAGCCGCCCCAGCCTGGATGACGTGTACCTGCAGGCCACCGGCCGCACGCTGATGGATGCGGAGCTGGCGGTGGCCGGCAGCCGCGATCCCAAGGCCGAGCGCAAGCAGCAGATGCGCTGAGCTCCTCCGTCCCTGTTGTCCGGGTCCCCCCTGGGGCCGCTTCGTTTCAGCTGACCTCCCTGCCGATACGGCTCCATGACCAGCGCCACCCCCAGCCTGTCCCCCTCCGCTCCAGCCCCTGAACCCTCCGCCATCGCCGAGATCAGCCAAGAAACCCTGGCCCTCACCAGACGCCTGTTCGTGCAGCTGCAGCGCCGTCCCTCCACCCTGGTGGCCGGGGTGCTGCAGCCGCTGATCTGGCTGATCCTGTTCGGTGCCCTGTTCGCCAACGCTCCGGCAGGGCTGCTGCCGGGTGGGATCAGCTATGGCCGCTTCCTCGGCGCCGGCGTGATCGTGTTCACCGCCTTCAGCGGGGCCCTGAATGCCGGCCTGCCGGTGATGTTCGACCGGGAATTCGGCTTCCTCAACCGCCTGCTGGTGGCACCGCTGCGCTCGCGCAGCTCGATCGTGCTGGCCTCGGTGCTCTACATCACGGTGCTCAGCCTGGTGCAGAGCTTGGCGATCATGGGCACCGCCGCTGCCCTGGGCTATGGCTGGCCCGGTGGCGCCGGCCTGCT
>JBJTWP010000075.1:0-17198 GCA_046081805.1 Cyanobacteriota bacterium | reverse complement strand
CCGCCCATCCCCTGCCGTGGCGGCCGTCTCCATAGAGTCGTACCCATTCAGCAGGGGCAACAGGTGCGCGTCGCCATCGTGGGATCGGGTCTGCCGGCTTGGCGGCGGCGGTGGATCTGGTGGATGCCGGCCATGAGGTGGATCTCTATGAGGCCCGTCCGTTCATGGGCGGCAAGGTGGGCAGCTGGGTGGATGAAGGCGGCAACCACATCGAGATGGGGTTGCATGTGTTCTTCTTCAACTACGCCAATCTGTTTGCCCTGCTGCGCAAGGTGGGGGCGATCGACAACCTGCTGCCCAAGCCCCATACCCATCTGTTCGTGAATCTGGGCGGTGATCTGCGCGAGCTGGATTTCCGCTTTGCGCTCGGAGCCCCCTTCAACGGCCTCAAGGCCTTCTTCACCACCCCCCAGCTGGACTGGATCGACAAGTTGCGCAATGCCCTGGCCCTGGGCACCAGCCCGATCGTGCGCGGCCTGGTGGATTACGAGGGCGCGATGCGGACGATCCGCGCCCTGGATCGCATCAGCTTCCAGGAGTGGTTTCTGGGCCATGGCGGCAGTGAGCAGAGCATCCGGCGGATGTGGAACCCGATCGCCTACGCCCTGGGCTTCATCGACTGCGAGGCGATCTCGGCTCGCTGCATGCTCACCATTTTCATGATGTTCGCAGCGAAGACCGAGGCCTCCAAGCTCAACCTGCTCAAGGGTTCACCGCACCGCTGGCTCACCGGTCCGATCCTCGATTACATCACCGAGCGCGGCGGTCGCCTGCACCTGCGCCACCGGGTGACGGAGGTGCAGGTTGAGGAGGGGGCGGCCGGTGCTGACGGCCACCCCGTCACCCGGGTGTGCGGCCTCAGGCTCGGCACCCCTGAGGGCGAGCTCAGCGTGGAGGCCGACACCTACCTCGCCGCCTGCGATGTGCCCGGTATCCAGCGGCTGCTGCCGGTGGCCTGGCGGCGCTGGCCCCTGTTCGACCACATCCACAAGCTTGAAGCGGTGCCGGTGGCCACGGTGCAGCTGCGCTACGACGGCTGGGTCACCGAGCTCGGCGACAGCCCGGCCCAGCAGGCCGCCCGCGCCAATGTGGAGCAGCCCACCGGCCTCGACAACCTCCTCTATACGGCCGATGCCGATTTCAGCTGTTTCGCCGATCTAGCCCTAGCCAGCCCCGTTGACTACCGCAAGCCCGGCCTGGGCTCATTGCTGCAGTGCGTGCTCACCCCCGGCGATCCCTGGATCCCTAAGAAAACGGAGGTGATTGTGGCCCATACCGATGGCCAAGTGCGCGCGCTGTTCCCTTCAGCCCGTGGCCTGAATCTGGTGTGGAGCAATGTGGTGAAGCTGGCCCAGTCACTCTATCGGGAGGCACCCGGCATGGAGCCCTATCGGCCCGAGCAGCGCACGCCGGTGAGCAACTTCTTCCTGGCCGGCAGCTACACCCGTCAGGACTACATCGACTCGATGGAAGGCGCCACGATGAGCGGCCGGCTGGCGGCGGCTGCCATTCTGGGCAGGCAGGCCCTGCTCGCCACCAACGCGGCCACGGGCCGCTGAATCCAGACCATGGTTGAACGAGGCGACTGAGGAGACCCCATGGGCCGATGGATCGAGCACAGCGTCACCGCCGAGATCAATGCGCCCGCAGAGCGGGTATGGGCGGTATGGAGTGATCTGGAGGCGATGCCGAAGTGGATGCGCTGGATCGAGTCGGTGGTGACCGAGCCGGACAACCCCGACCTCACGGACTGGACCCTGGCGGCCCAGGGCTTTCGCTTCCACTGGAAGGCCCGCATCACCCAGCGGGTGGAGGCCCAGCAGCTGCACTGGGAATCGGTGGGCGGGCTGCCCACGAAGGGGGCGGTGCGCTTCTATCCCCAGGCTGAGGCCCGCACGGCGGTGAAGCTCAGCGTGAGTTACGAGCTGCCGGGGGTCTTGGCACCGCTGATGGAACCGAGCATTCTGGGAGGCATCGTGACCAAAGAGCTCCAGGCCAACCTTGACCGTTTCAAGCAACTGGTGGAAAGCGGTCGCTAAGCCGTTTCTGGTCGCACTCCCCTTGGGGTTGCTGGCGGCTTGCGGTCGTAATCCGCTCACCGACTCGGGCCTGATGCCGTTGCCCGCCCCCAAGCCCATCGCCCCTGAGGCCGCCCTGCGGGTCCAGAAGGAAACGGGTCTGATGCCCCTGCCCACGGCCCAGCAGGTGGCCACCTCCGTGGCCCTGGGCCGGCCCAACCCGTTCGCACCACCCCTGGTGGCCGCCACGGCCAGCGCTGCCACCACACCCAAACCTCCAGCGCCGATGGTCCTGCCGGAGGGCTTTGCCTTCACCGGGGTGATCGTGACAGGCGGAGAAGTTCAGGCCCTGGTGCAGCTGGGAAGCCTGAGTGGCAGCCTGAGGGTCGGTGACAGCGGCGGCCGCACCACCGATCTGCTGCCCTCCGGCTGGAGCGTGGCCCGCATCGATGTGCAGCGGGGTGTGCTCTCCCTGCGCCAGGGCAAGCGAAACCTGGCCGTTGAGATCTGATCGGCCCTGGGCGGTTGAGCCCTGCAGGGCTTCAGGCTCGGGACTCAGCCCCCCAGAATCCGTCCGCAGGCCTCCACCAGCCCCTCCAGGTCGTGGGGGCTGGCTTCCGCATCCACCCGCCCCAGCAGTTGGAGGCAGCGTTCACTGGTCTGGGGCCCGATCGAGACGATCGCCACCCCCAGCAGTCGCTCCGGCCAGCCATCGCCGTAGGCCTGCCGCAGCAGGGCCGCGGTGTGGCTCACCGTCTTGGCGCTGCTGAAGGTGATCGCATCGAGCCGCCCCTGCTCCAGGGCGAGCTGGGCGGCGCTGGGCAGGCCATCGGGGCAGCGGGTTTCGTAGGCCGCCACCTCCACCACCCGCGCCCCGGCTGCGGCGAAGGCTTCCCCCAGCAGGGTGCGGCCGCCGCTCTGCACCCGCGGCAGCAGCAGCCGCAGCCCCCAGCCCGACACGGGGAAGTGCTCGATCAGGCTGTCCGCCACGAAGGCCGGCGGCACGAAGTTCGCCGCGGCGCCGAGGGCCTCGAGCTGGGCCGCGGTCTTGCGCCCCACGGCGGCGATCTTCACCCACCGGACGGTTGGCCAGGCGACTGCCGCGCCGCCGCAGCCGCTGTTCCACCGCCTCCACGCCGTTGCCGCTTGAGAACACGATCCAGTGGAAGTGCTCCAGGTCTTCGAGGGCGTCATCCAGCGGGCCCCAAGCATCCGGAGCGGTCACCACCAGGGCCGGGAGGTCCACCACCGAGGCGCCGGCCTGCTCGAACAACCGCCGCGCCTCCCCCAGCTGGGTTTCGGCGCGGGTCACGGCGATGCAGCGGCCCCCCAGGGGCCCCGGCGTCAGGCTGGCCATGCTGCGGCTGGTTCCGTTGCTCATCGCGCCACTCAAGCCGGTGCCTCCAGCTTCACCAGCGAGCCGGCCTGCTGGTGCAGGGCTGCGGCCTCCTGGCTCCGGCCCTGCTCCCGCAGCAGGGCGATCGCCCGGTTGAAGCCGCTGCGGGCCCCGCCGATGTCGCCCCCCAGCAGCAGGCACACCGCCAGGTTCTGCTGGGTCTCGGGGGCCTGGGGATCGAGGGCTGCCGCCTGGCGGTAGGCGCCGATGGCTTCGGCCAGCCGGCCCCGCTGCCGCTCCACCACGCCGCGGTGAAACCACACCAGCGCCAGCTCCGGTGCCGCCGTGCAGGCCCCCTCCACCAGCTCGCCGGCGCCTGGGGCATCGCCCCCCGCCAGCAGCAGCTGGGCCAGGTTCAGCCGGGCGGCCAGGCTGAGCCGGGGCGGCAGGGGCAGCGCCAGAGCCTGGCGGTAGAGCCCGATCGCCTGCTGGGATTCCCGCTCCCCATGGGCCAGGGCCAGATGCAGCAGCAGCTCGTAGCGCTCCGGATGGGCTGCGGCCGGGCAGTGGGCCAGCCCCTGCTCCAGCAGTGCCAGGCCTCGTTCCCGGTGGCCCTCGCTCACCTCCAGGCTGCCGAGCTTGGCGCAGGCGTAAGGATCGCCAGGGTGGCGGGCCAGCTCCGCCTCCATGGCCTGCCGCAGCCGTGCGGCCTTGTCGCCGCTGGCCAGCAGCTCCGGCCGGTAGCCGTCGTGCAGCAGGGCCGGCACCGGGCAGTCGGCGACCCGCCAGTGGGGTTCGCCCTGCAGCAGCGCGGCCACGCTGTCGTCCACCATCGCGTGGTAGGCACCGCTCCACCGGATCGCCGGATGGCGGCGGAACAGGCGGCTCACGTTCGAGTAGGGCGACTGCAGCGCCCCCCGCTCAAAGCGCAGCAGGTTGATCAGCAGCAGATCCGGCTCCGCCATCAGCTGCCGCAGGGGCTCGCGGGCCTCCGGCAGCAGCTGCTCGTCGGCGTCGAGCACCAGCACCCAGTCGCCGTGCACGTGGCGCAGGGCCTCGTTGCGGGCCGGGGCGAAGTCCCCTGGCCAGGCCATGGTGCGCACCATGGCGCCGCAGCGCTCGGCGATGGCCACCGTGGCGTCGCTGGAGCCGGTGTCGAGCACCACCAGCTCCTCGGCGAAGCCCCGCACCGACTCCAGGCAGGCCGCGAGGCGCTCCGCCTCGTTGCGCACGATCATCGACAGGCTGAGCGTCATCGCGGGCGGCTCTGCGGCAGGCGGTCAGTCGGTGAAGCCGCCCGGGCCGTCAGTGTGGCCCAGCCCCAGGGCGGCCAGGGCCTGCCGCTGGGCCAGGGGCATCTGGCCTGGGCTGTACACCGCAGGGATGCCCGGCAGCAGCAGCGGTTCCAGCTGCTCCCAGAGGTAGGGACTGCCGTACACCACCAGCCCCGCCAGCCGGCGAGCGCCCTGCAGCTGCTGCACGGCCGCGGCCCAGGGTTCGCGGCCCGCGGCACTGCCCCGGAACGGATTGCCGCGCACGAACAGCTGCAGCAGCAGCGGGCCGGCTCCGAGGCGCTCCAGGGCGAGGGGGGCATCCGGCTCGCCGCTCCAGGGTGAGGGGGAGCGGCCATCGAGCAGCAGGGCCCGGAACCCAGCCGTTTCCGGCAGCTGCAGCGCCGGGCTGCGGGTGGGCAGGAACGGGGCGGCCAGGGCGTCGTCGAGGCGCAGCAGGTTGAGGCCGGCGGTGCCCGCCAGCGGCCGGATCGGCTGGCCGCCGGCTCGTGGCGCCAGCGTGGCCGCCACCAGCTCCCCGGCCAGGCCGGCATCGGGTTCGATCGGTTGCCAGAGCTCAGCCGCGTCATCGGGCTGGGCGGTGAGGCCGAGGGCGTGGCGGCGGCGTTGGGCGCTGGCCTCCAGCTGGCGGCGGCGCAGCCGGCCGGTCTCCACGGCGGCCACCAGGGCCTCGATCGCCGCGTCGGCATCGGCGGGCATCAGCACCAGATCGGCGCCGGCCTCCACCGCCAGCACCGCCGCCTCCCCGGCGCCGTAGTGGCCGCTGATGGCCTCCATCACCAGGGCGTCAGTCACCACGAGCCCAGCGAAGCCCAGCTCCTGGCGCAGCAGGCCGGTGAGCACCGCCGGCGACAGGGTGGCGGGCCGCGCGGGATCCAGGGCGGAGAGCACCAGGTGGGCCGTCATCACCGCGCCCACGCCGGCCGCGATCGCCGCCCGGAAGGGAGGCAGCTCCACGGCGTCGATCCGGGTGCGGTCGTGGGACAGCCGCGGCAGCTCCAGGTGGGAATCCACGCTGGTGTCGCCGTGGCCCGGGAAGTGCTTGGCGCAGCTCAGCACCCCCTCGGCCTGCAGGCCCCGGATGAACGCCGCCGCCAGGGCGCCGGTGGCGGCGGGCTCCTCCCCCCAGGCCCGCACGTTGATCACCGGATTCGCCGGGTTGTTGTTCACGTCGCACACCGGGCCCAGCACCCAGTTCAGGCCGGTGGTCCGGGCTTCCCGGCCGGTGCAGCGGCCGTAGCGCTCGGCCAGCGCCAGGGCCCGCTCGGGCTTGCCTGCGTACAGGCGCCCCAGGGCGAGGGGCGGCACCAGCCAGCTGGCCCCGCCGAAGCGCTGGCCCACCCCCTCTTCCACGTCGGCGCAGAGCAGCAGGGGCTGGCCGGCCCACTGGCGCAGCTGGTGCGTGCGCAGCCGCAGCTCACTGGCCCGGCCCCCCAGCAGGATCACCCCGCCCACGCCGGCCGCCAGCAGCCGCTGCAGCTCCGCGTTGGCCAGCTCCCACTGGGGGTACTCCCGCTCGGCATCGCCGAGGTGGCCGCTGGCCCGCACCACCACCAGCTCGGCGCAGAGCCGCCTCAGGTCGTTGCCGGCGCCCATGGGGTGGTCAGTCGCTGAAGGCCCCACTGCCCTCGGCCGGGGCGCCCTTCTCCTGGCGCTCCCCCTCCAGCCTGTTGAGCAGGTTCAGCACGCTGGTGCCGCGCTCGATGCCCCGATCCAGGCTGAACAGCACCTCGGGGGTGCGCCGCATCTGCAGTCGGCGGCTCAGCTCGCCCTTCACGTAGGGGCTTGCCGACCGGAGCCCGGCCATCGCCAGCTCCTGGTCGTCCGGGGAGCCGAACACGCTCACAAAGATCTTGCAGTGCTGCAGATCGCCCGCCACCTCCACCGTTGTGACGCTCACCAGGCCATGGCTGACGCGCTCATCCTTGATGGCACCGCTGGCGAGCATGGCGCTGATTTCGCGGCGGATCAGCGAGGCCACCCGCTCCACCCTGCGGCCCTGTGCCATGGCTATGCCAGCGGTGCTGGACTCACCATCGCATGGAGCACCAGGCCCAGGCTGAGCAGGCCGCTGATGGCGGCGCCGATCAGGGCCACGGCGGTCACGGGGTTGCGGGTGCGGGCCAGCAGGGGCTCGAACACCGAGTTGGCCACCCCCAGGCCGAAGGCGATCAGGTAGCGCGGGTAGCGCGTCACATTGAGGAAAAACTCCTTCATGGCCGTGCGGCAGCCCGAATGTCCATCTGGTACTGGCTACTCTGCCGCCCAGGCGATGGATGTGCCGATGCTGCAGCTGCACCAGTTCCGCCATTCGGCCTTCTGCGAGAAGGTGCGGCTCGTGCTGGCCGCCAAACAGCTCGACTACACCGTGGTGGAGGTGGTGCCGGGCCTGGGCCAGCTGGAGCTGTTCCGGCTCTCCGGCCAGCGCCAGGTGCCGGTGCTGGTGGATGGCACCGAGGTGGTGGCCGACTCCACCGCCATCGCCCTGCATCTGGAGCAGCGCCACCCGACGCCGGCGTTGCTGCCGGCTGATCCACTCCTGCGGGCCCGGGTGCTGCTGCTGGAGGACTGGGCCGACACCACCTTGGCCGCAGGTTGCCGTCTCGCCCTGGTGCAGGCCGCGGCATCCGACCCCGTGCTGCGGGGCGCCCTGCTGCCGGACGCCACGCCCGGGCCCCTGCGCCAGCTGGTGGCCGGCCTGCCGGGGGCTGTGGGCGGGGCCATGGCCGACGCCGTGGGCGGCGGCGAGCGGGAGCACCTGCAGGCCAACCTGGAGCTGCTGCTGGCCCTGGTGAACGCCAGTCCCTATCTGGTGGCGAACCGCCTCACCCTGGCCGATCTGGCGGTGGCGGCCCAGCTGTCGCTGCTGAAGTTCCCCGCCAGCGCCGGCGCTCCCCTTGCGGGCCGCGGCACCCCCGGACTGGCCGACAACCCGATGCTCGAGCCCCTGTTCAGCTGGCGCGACCGGATGGCGGCTGAGGTGGGCCGGCTGCCGGAGCCGGCGGCTCCGGCGTGAGCTCCAGGCTGTAGTGCCCGCTGCTGGTGGGCTGGGCCGCCAGTCCCAGGGCCGGGGATGGGTAGCTGGCCTGCCACTGCTCGCCGCTGATCCGGCCATCGGGTTCGAGCTGGTAGCGGCTCAGGGTTTCCACGCGGCTCACCCGGGGTTCGCCTGGGCCATGCAGCATCTGCAGGGCCAGCTCATCGGCCCAGAAGCTGCTGCCGCTGGTTTCGGTGCGGCGCCCCACCACGGTGGATTCCAGCCACAGGTCTCCGGCCAGCCGGGCGATCTGGCGGTTTGGATTGGCCGGATCGTCCTCCACCGACAGCAGCTGATCCCCCAGCAGGGCCCGCCCCACCCCCTCGGCGTTGAAGGCCCGATCCCCCACCACCCCGTCGCCCTGGGAACGGAAGCGGGCCTCGTAGCCGATGCCGTCGCTGCGCACCTGCCAACGGCCTTCAAACCAGGCCGGGTACACCAGATCGCCCTGGCCGGGCCGGGGCAAGGGCGCCGGCAGGCTCCAGGCGGGCCAGTCGGTGGCCCGGACCGGCAGCAGCGTCAGCAGCGCCGTCAGGATGGAGGCCATCAGGGCTGTGGCCATGTCTGATCCCCTGCTGCGGGAGCTCGATCATTACGTGGTGCTCGACCCGACCACGGGCGAGCGGATTCTGTCGGCCGAAGAAACACTCGCCTGGCTGGCCCGGCAGCTGGCCGCCATGCCGGAGGTGCCGGCGGATCTGGCCGCGTTGCCCTCGGCGGCAGCCCAGGCCGAGCGGCTGCTGGAAACCGCCTGTGAGCTGGAGCTGGAGCCGGGGCTGGCGATCCAGTGGTTCGCGGTGCGGCTGGAGCCGCCCGGCGGCTAGTTGAGCGAGCTGGTGAGGTGCCCGTCGGTGTCGTGCAGCAGCACGGGCTGCTCCGGCGGTGCCTCCCTGGTTCTGAGCACGGAGGGAATGGCCTCCAGCACGCGGGCGGCCACCCGGTCGGGTGGTTCACCGCTCTGCAGCACCTGCAGATCGGCCTGGCCGTAGAGGGGGCGTCGCTGCTCCAGCAGGGCCTGCAGCCGGCCTGCCGGGTCGGGGTCCTGCAGCAGCGGCCGCGGCGTGGGGTCACTGCTCAGGCGCCCCAGCAGCAGCTCCGTCGGCGCATCCAGCCACACCACCAGGCCCTGGCGCAGGTGACCCCAGTTCTCGGTGCACGTCACCACGCCGCCGCCCGTGGCCACCACCAGCGAATGCCAGCCGGTGATCTGCCCGAGGACGGCCGTTTCGAGGGCCCGGAAGCCCGCCTCGCCATCCGTGGCAAAGATCTCGGGAATGCTGCGGCCGGCCACCTGCTCCAGGGCCGTGTCGGCATCGAGGAAGCGATAGCCCAGGGCTTCGGCCAGGGGGCGTCCGGCGGCGCTTTTGCCAGCCCCCATCATCCCCACCAGGTAGATGTTCACGCCCGCCAGCCGCTGGGCCAGCTCGCCGTGGGTGGGTGCGTTCATCGGGCGCCAGCCGCTGCGGGGCCGTTTCTAGGATGAAGCACCTCCAGTAACGGTTGATGAGCGCAGCCCCAGCAGCGCACGGCCGGGGACGCCCATGCGTGATCACCCGCCGTGCCACCTTCAGCGCCAGCCATCGCTACTGGTTGCCGGAGCTGTCGGCCGACGACAACCGGGCCCGGTTCGGCCCCTGCAGCCTGGCCCCCGGGCACGGCCACAACTACGAGCTGATCGTGGCCATGGGCGGTGCGCTCGATGCCGACGGCATGGTGCTCAACCTCTCCGAGGTGAAGCACGCCATCCGCCATCAGGTGACCGGCCAGCTCGACTTCCGCTGCCTCAATGAGGCCTGGCCGGAGTTCAACCTGGAGCAGCCCGAGGGGATGCTCCCCACCACCGAGGCCCTCTGCCTGGCGATCTGGCGGCGCCTGGCGCCCCACCTGCCCGTGATGGGCCTGCGCCTCTACGAACAACCCGATCTCTGGGCCGACGTGCTCGACGACTCCATGGAAGCCTTCCTCTCGATCCGCACCCACTTCGCCGCGGCCCATCGTCTGGCCCGCCCCGAGCTCTCCCCGGAGGAGAACGACGCGATCTACGGCAAGTGCGCCCGGCCCCACGGCCATGGCCACAACTACCTGCTGGATGTCACGGTGCGCGGCCGGATCGATCCGCGCACCGGCATGGTGTGTGATCTGGCGGCGCTGCAGCAGCTGGTGGCCGACCTGGTGGTGGAGCCCTTCGACCACACCTTCCTGAACAAGGACGTGGCCCACTTCGCCACCACCGTGCCGACGGCCGAGAACATCGCCCTGCACATCGCCGATCTGCTCAGCGGCCCGATTGCGGCCACCGGCGCCAGCCTGCACAAGGTGCGCCTGCAGGAGAGCCCCAACAACGCCGCCGAGGTGTTCGCCGAAACGCCCCAGCTGGGCCTGGTGCCCCAGGCGCTCGAGGCCCTGGCGGTCGGGTGAGCCGGGCTCGGCCCAGCACCCGGCTGGTGCTGGCCGTGAGCCTCGATGGCCGGCTGGCGCCTCCCCAGGGCGGGGCGGCCCAGATCGGTGGCCGCGGCGACCGGCGCGTGCTGGAGGAGGCCCTGGCCTGGGCGGACGGCGCCCTGCTGGGGGCCGAGACCCTGCGGCGCCATGGCACCACCTGCCTGATCCATGCCCCCGACCTGCTGGCGGCCCGGGACGCCAAGGGCCGATCTCCCCAGTCGGTGGCCCTGGTGGCCAGCCGCAGCGGCGTCATCCCGAGGGCGCTGCCGTTCTTTCAGCAGCCGCTGGAGCGCTGGTTGGTGGCTCCGGCTCCGGTGGCGGCTGGGGCCGAGGCGCTGGGGTTCACGCGGGGGGTGGCCATGGGCGGCTGGCCCGCCACGCTGCTGCAGTTGGCGGGGCTGGGCGTGCAGCGGCTGGTGGTGCTGGGCGGCGCGGCCCTGGCGGGAGCGCTCCTGGCCGAGAGGCTGCTGGATGAGCTGCAGCTCACCGTGTGCCCGCGGCTGCTGGGTGGTCCCCACACCTGGGTGCCGGCTGGCCTCCCGCTTGAGCCTTCACTCTGGGAGCTGCGGGAGCAGCGGGCGCTCCAGGGCGGCGAGCTGCTGCTGCGCTACGGCGCCGGGCCCTCGGGCCCGGCTGGCTGACGCGAGCGCTGGGCGAAGCGCTGGGCCAGCTGGCGCAGGGGCACGCCATCGAGGCTGGTGGTGGGCAGGCCGAACATGCGGGCCAGGCAGCGTTTCACCACCACCTCGCTGTCGTCGCCGAAGCGGCCGCCGATCAGCTCGGTGAGCACCCCCAGGCTGCGGCCGCTGCGGTCGGTTTCCTCGATCAGGCAGCGGCTGGTGGGGCCGGCCAGCTGGCGGCAGGGATCGCGCAGGCTCTGCTCCAGCTCCCTGTCGCCGCCGCTGGCCATCTCCATACAGGCCTGGGCCAGGCGGCTTTCCAGCTGGGGCCGCATCAGCTGCAGCACCGGGGTCAGCAGGCCGGCTTCGGCAGGGGCTGCCATCAGCAGCGCCGTCGCTGCGCTGCCGGTGAGCGCTGTCGCCAATCTGCCCACGCCCGGATCGCGCCGCTCGGGCGCCGAGTGATCTGGTTAGTTTTGCCTCTCGCCCGCCCAGGTGTCGCTGCCATGGCCGAGCTCGAAGCCCGCTGGCACCAGGCGATGGCCGAGATCCCAGAACAGGCCTGGGATCAGTTGCTGGCGGCGGCCCATCCTGAGGGACTCCCCTTCTACCGCTGGCGCTGGCTGCATCAGCTGGAGGCCAGTCGCAGCATCGTGCCGCGGGAGGGCTGGCAGAGCTGCCACCTGGGGCTGTGGCGCGGCTCGGAGCTGGTGGCCGCTGCACCGCTCTATCTCAAGGGCCACAGTTACGGCGAGTTCGTCTTCGATCAGAGCTTCGCCCAGCTCGCCGGTCAGCTCGGGCAGCGCTACTACCCCAAGCTGGTGGGCATGAGCCCGGTGAGCCCGGTGCTGGGCTACCGCTTCCTGGTGGCTCCGGGGGAAGACGCCGTGGAATTCACGGCCCTGATGCTGGAGCTCATCGATGGGTTCTGCCGGCGCCACGGCATCTTCAGCTGCAACTTCCTCTACGTGGATCCGGCCTGGCAGCCGTTGGCCGAGGCGGCGGGCTGCGCCACCTGGCTCAACCAGCAGAGCGAGTGGGGGAACCCCGGCCATGCTGATTTTGATGGCTATCTGGCCAGCTTCAACGCCAACCAGCGCCGCAACATCAAGCGGGAGCGCAAGGCCGTGGCCCAGGCCGGACTGCAGGTCACCGCTGTGGCCGCAGACGCGATCCAGCCCCGGCTGGTGCGGCGCATGCATGATTTCTACGCCCAGCACTGCGCCCGCTGGGGCCCCTGGGGCAGCAAATATCTGAGCGAGGCGTTCTTCGCGGCTGCCGCCTCAGAGCTTCGTGAGGATCTGGTGCTGTTCAGCGCCCACCACGGTGATCCCCTGGAGCCGGTGGCGATGGCGCTGTGCGTGCGGGGTGGGGATCACCTTTGGGGCCGCTACTGGGGCAGCGAGGCTGAAGTGGACGCCCTCCACTTCGAGGTCTGCTATTATGCGCCAATCGAGTGGGCCATCGCCCACCAGATCCGCCACTTCGATCCCGGTGCCGGCGGCAGCCACAAGCGCCGCCGTGGCTTCGTGGCCCAGCCCCGGGCCAGCCTGCACCGCTGGTACCACCCCCGCTTCGACGCCATCCTGCGCGACTGGCTGCCTGGTGCCAATGCTGAGATGCGGGAGCAGATCGCGGCGGTGAACGCGGAGCTGCCCTTCACCGCTGCTTACGATCCTCCCCATGCACCCAACCGCAAGTCCGTACGAGCCGCTGAGTGACGAGTGTCTTCAGGCGTGCGCTGCGCTGGATGCGGGGCTGTCGAACCGCTTCATCGCCCTCGACCCGGCCGGGTACTTCCTGATCAAGCTCGATCGGGACGCCGGAGAGCTGGTGGCCGAGCACTTCGGCAATGGCATCAACGCACAGGGCCTGGCCACCGACCCCGACACCGGCGAGGTGATCGCCTGCCGGGGCGCAGGGCCCCGCACTCCCGATGCGGTGTATCGGGGCCGCACCGCCAAGGAACTGGGCATCGCGCTCACGGAAGGCGAAGCATCCCACCACCCCCTCAGCCGCCTCGATCACGCCCTCTATCTCGGCCGGGAGCTTCAGAAAGCTGAGCGCTGCCTGATCGAGGGCAGTGACTACGTGCAGGACTGATCAGGCCGGCTGCAGTTCCCGTGCCGGCGTGGCCGGGGCCTGGGGCGGCTCGGGCGGTAGTGCCGCCAGCTGCTCCTGGATTTCGCGGGTCACGACGCCCCGATACTCAAGGAAGTGCTCGTTGTGGGCCAGCACCACCAGGAACTGCTCCAGCGCGTTTGGGTTCTTGCGGGCCACCTCCAGCAGCGAGCGCCAGAAGCGCCAGCGGGTGTTGCGCTTCAAGCCCTGGCGCCACACCACGATCAGCAGCGCGCGCACATCGCTCCAGGCCGGCAGGGAGGGCTTGCCGAAGGCCGCCGGCACGTACTGCTGCCAGCGGGGCTTGCCCATCTTCAGGTAATAGTGCCTCACCCGATCGATGTAGGCGTTCGGCTCGTACAGCCGGCAGAAGGCATCCACGTACTCGTTGGCAATATCGCGAATCGGCCGGGTGGGAACGAAGTTGAGCAGGTTGGTCTGGTTGACCCCCTTGGCGTCGGCCTTCTCCTGGATCAGCCGCCCCTCCTTATCCAGGCGGTGCCAGAGGCCGGTGTTGGGCAGTGCCTGCAGCATGCCCATCATCGCGGCGGGGATGCCGGTGCGGCTCACGAAGGTCACGATGCGATCGCCGGCGCCGCTCTTCTCGCCGTCGAAGCCGATGATGAAGCCGGCCATCACCCGAATGCCATAGGAGGTGATCCGATCGACAGATTCCTCCAGGGAGCTGCGGGTGTTCTGGTGCTTGCCGGCGATCGACAGGCTGGCTTCGTCGGGGGTTTCGATGCCCAGGAACACAGAGTCGAAGCGGGCCTCGGCCATCATCAACATCAGTTCGTCATCCGAGGCCAGATCCACGGAGGCTTCGGTGGCAAAGCTGAACGGATAGCCCCGTTCGATCTGCCATTGCTTCAGGGCCGGCAGCAGCAGCTTGGCGTTGCGCTTGTTGCCGATAAAGTTGTCATCCACCAGGAAGATGGAGCGGCGCCAGCCCAGGTCGTAGAGGGTCTGGAGCTCGGCGATGAGCTGGTCGGGGGTCTTGGTGCGCGGCTTGCGGCCGTACAGCACGATGATGTCGCAGAACTCGCACTGGAACGGGCAGCCCCGCGAGAACTGCACGCTCATCGAGTCGTAGGCGTCAAGTTCGAGCAGGTCGAAGCGCGGCACCGGTGTGCCCGTCACATCAGGCTTGTCGCCGTTGGCGGAGAAGCGGCCGCCGGTGTCGCCGCGTTCGATCGCCGCGATGAACATCGGCAGGGTGATCTCACCCTCGTCGAGCACCTTGAAGTCGGCCAGCTCGAGTTCCGGTGCATCGGGGGTGGAGCTCGCAAACGGGCCGCCCACCGCCACCGGCAGGCCCCGCTGCTTGGCCCGGGCGATCTGCACGGCCATGTCGGCCTTCTGCACGATCATGCCCGAAATCACCACCAGCTCGGCCCAGCTCCACTCGGCCTCGCTCACCTCGCGCACGTTGCGATCCACCAGCTTCATCTCCCAGTGCTGGGGGAGCAGCGCCGCCACCGTCACCATCCCCAGGGGAGGCAACAGCACCTTGCGGTTCACCAGTTCCAGGATCTTCTCGTAGCTCCAGAAGGTCTTGGGGAACTCGGGATAGATGAAGAGGGTGCGCATGCCCCACACCCTAGGGGGGATGTCCCGCCGGTCGAGCCGCCCGGGGTCTGCTGTAATGGCCTGCACATCGAAACCAAGGCTCATGGGCGCGGCGATTTATCTGGCTCTGGTGGGCGGTGGCGTGGTGGCCGCCATTGCGCTCTCCTACGTGCTGCGGGGCATCAAACTGATCTGAGGTTCAGTCTCAGGCCCCCGCGCCGCAGCAGTTCCTGGGCTCCAAGCACCACGGCAAGGCCGCCCAGCAGCGCGAAGCTGCTCACCAGCCCCGTCCCGATGGTGAGCAGGGCGGCCACCAGGCCGCTGGCGCCTCCTCCCCCCAGGAAGGCGATCTGTCCGAGGCCTGCCATGCGACCGCGGATCTCCAGTGGAGCTCCCACCTGGCAGATCATGTTCACCCCGGCCAGCAGGGCTGCCGTGCCTGCGCCAATCACAAAGGTCCCCCCCAGCCCAGCCCAGACAGCCCCCCGCAGTCCAGCGGCGGCCATGCTGAGCTGGGCCAGGCCTGTTGCCGCCGTGCATGCCCCCAGCAGCAGCCCCGGACGTTCACTCAGCCAGTGGCTGTTGCGCTGCAGCAGAACTCCACCGGTGATGCTCCCGGCCGCCAGCACGCTGGTGAACAGCCCGAGGGCCTGGGGGCTTGGCCCCAGCACCTGGCGGGCCATCAGTGGGGCCAGGGCCGGGTGGAAAAAGCCCGCCAGGCAGGCCACGGCGCAGAACCGCAGCACATGGCGCAGCACCGGGCCGGCGTCCCGCCAGGCCTGCCGGAGCGTGGCCCCTTGACCTGCCCTGCTGCGCACCTCAACCCCCTGTCGCGGCCTGAGCAGCCAGATCACCGTGGCGATCGGCACCAGGTAGGAGGCGGCATCGATGGCCAGGGCCGAGCCCGCCCCAGCCAGGGCCACCAGCCAGCCGCCCAGGGGTGGCCCCACCAGCTTTCCCACGTTGAACACCACCGAAAAGCTGGTGAGATAGGGGGCTAGTTGCGCCGCTTCATCCACCAGCAGGGCGCAGTACTTGTTGCGGGCCGTGACTTCGTAGGCACTGGCGATCCCCACCAGCAGGGTGCTGCTGAGCAGCAGGCCCATCTGCAGGCCACCGGAGCTGAGTGGAATCGCCACAGCTCCGAGCACCGCGGCGGCAAAGAGTCCCCATTGGGCCAGCACCAGCACCCGCTCCGCCCCATGGCGGTCGGTGGCCACGCCGGCGGGCCCGCTCACCAGCAGGCTGGGCATGGCCAGGGCCGCGAAGTGCAGGGCGAGCAGCAGGGGGTTGTTGCTGCCATCGAGCAGGATCCAGCCCTTGGCGGTGAGGCCGGCGAAGGAGCCTGCGGTGCTGAGGCCGGAGGCCACCAGGAAGGTGGTCCTCTGATGGCGGATCAGGCCGCCCACCAGCCTCCCGGACGGGGCCGCGGTGTTGGTCAGCCCGGTGTCGGCTGGCCTGGTGTCGTCAGGCGAGGTGTTGGTCGGCGAGGTGTCGGGGATGGAACTCAACGGTCGTTCCGCCGGGCGGCCAGGGCCTCGGCCACCATGGCGCCGGCCCCCACCACCTCTCCGATCAGGTCGTAGGTGTCCGCGGCCGTGATCCGCACGGGCACCATCGTTCCGGGGGCGGCGCAGAGTCCGCCTTCACCAGGGTGGACGCGCACCTCGCCGTCCACCTCGGGGGCATAGCGACTGCAGCGCCCGACCATCTCTCCGGTGCTGGGGTGTTCCTGCTCGATCAGCACATCCACGATGCGGCCCACCCAGGCGGCGTTGCGAGCGGCGGCGATCGGCTGCTGCAGGGCCATCAGCCGGTCCTTTCGCTCCTGGGCGATGGCGGCCGGCACCTGATCCGGCAGCTCGGCGGCCGGGGTGCCGTCCTCCGGCGAGAAGGTGAACACGCCCACGTGATCGAACTGCTGCTCGGCCACGAAATCCAGCAGGTGCTGGAAGTGCTCCTCGGTTTCACCGGGGAAACCCACGATGAAGGTGGTGCGCAGCACCGCCTCGGGCAGCTGCTCGCGGATGCGCTTGAGCAGCCCGGCGGTCCCATCGGCCTGCCAGGGGCGGTTCATCGCCCGCAGCACCGCCGGATGGCTGTGCTGCAGCGGCAGGTCGAGGTAGGGCAGCACGTTGGGCACCTCCCGGTAGGCCGCCAGCACCCCGGCGGTGAGGCCGGTGGGGTAGGCGTAGTGCACCCGGATCCAGGGAATCTCCACCTCCCCCAGGCCCCGCAGCAGCTCGGCCAGCTGGGGCCTGCCGTAGAGGTCGAGGCCGTAGTTGGTGGTGATCTGGCTGATCAGGATCAGCTCCTGCACCCCCTGGGCGGCCAGCTGCCGGGCTTCCGCCACGATCGATCCGATCGGCCGCGATCGCTGATCGCCGCGCAGCTTCGGGATGATGCAGAAGGAGCAGCGGTAATCGCAGCCCTCGGCCACCTTCAGATAGGCCACGGCCTCGGAGGTGGTGCGATATCGGGGCAGGTGCTCATCGGCTACGAAGGTGGGCGTGGGGCTGACCCGGTTGACCCGTTCACCGGCCTCGACACGCTGCAGCACCTCGACGATGTGCTGGTAGTCACCGGTGCCGACCACAGCCCTGGCTTCGGGCAGCGAGTCGAGCAGCTCCTGCTGGAACTGCTGCGCCAGGCAGCCGGCGATGATCAGTTCCTTGCCTTGCTCCGCGAGCTCCACCAGGGTGCGCACCGATTCTTCCCGGGCCTCCTGGATGAAGCTGCAGGTGTTCACCACCACCACCGAGG
>JBJTWP010000074.1:0-7826 GCA_046081805.1 Cyanobacteriota bacterium | reverse complement strand
ATTGATACTTGGCCGTCTCGAATGTATCCCTAGCGGCGGCGATCTGGGGGGTGCGCGTGGGGTTGATCAGGGCCCAACTGGCCTCCAAATCCGCCGTCATCCGCCTGATGCTCGTGGCGGTGAGGCCATCGGTAAGCTGGGTTCCACCACCCGCAAAGCCGGCGAGGCTGAATTGCTGTCCTCCCGTGTAGCTAGGGAACTCTCTAAGGTTGAGGTTGATGCTGGGATACCAGAGCGCGATCTGGGCCCGCAGAGCGCTCTGGGCCTGCTCCACCTGGCTGGCAACGGCCTTGAGATTGGGGTTGTTGACCTCGGCCAGGTTGAGCGCTTCAGGCAGACCAATGGGGCGCAGCTGCTGGATCCTCACCTGATCCGGCCTGACGTGCTGGGCCAGGCTTGCGGGAGCCGCCAGATCCCGCACCGCTGGCTGGAGCGTGGTGGCTGCAGGGGTGACCAGGGCCGGATTGACCCGTGGCCTAGGCCCCTTCACCTGGGGAGCCAGGGGCACCTGTTGGAGCGCGGCCGCTGGCGCGGGCTCCTGGGTCTTGGCGGGCGCCGCAAGCTCCTGCGACCGGGCCACGCCGCCGAAACTGGTGGTCCCCACCACGCCGATCAGAATGGGGCGAAGGAGGACAGCACGGACCAGGGAGCGCTTCACGCCTCGTTCACATGGGTTGGGCAGAGCTTAAGCAGCTTTATCTGGCCCGCCCAGGCAGGCCAGCACAAGATCCTCCGCATCCACCACCTCTCGAATTGGCACAGCCAGGCGCTGTTCCAGCTGCGCCAGGGTGATGTCATCCAGGAACACGGGCTCGCCCTGCCGCAGCATCACGGCTGGCAGCAGCAAGCCATCCCCCAGGTCACAGCCGGCCAGCCCCTCCAGCAGATCAGCGCCAGTCAGCAGACCCGTCACCACCTGCTCCTGGCCCCAGTAGGGGCTTGGCAGGCCATGCAGGATCAGGTCCAGCCCTTGCACCGCATTGAGGCGCTGCACAACCGGCTGAAGGGCCTCAGCCACCAGCTTGCCCACGACCCAGCTCAGCCGCCGTGGTGGATCCAGCCGGAGCGGCAGGTGGCGGGTGGCCCGGTCCAGCGACTCCAGAAAGGCGCGAATGGTGCCGACCCCGTTCTCCTGCTGGGGCAGGTCTTCATAGGCATCACGCTCTGGCAGCGGCAGGCCAGCGATGAGATACCACTCGTCCGACAGCCAGGCGAACCGACTGCCCAAACGGCTCTGAAACGCCTGGTGCAGAGTCTCCACCTGGGCGATCACCGCCCGGGCACAGGCCCGATCCACGGGCAGCAGACCATCCCCCGGGGGACGGAAACGGGTCAGCCCGACCGGCACCACGGCAGCCGAGAGCACGGCCGGCCTGTCTCCAGCCGCAAAACCGGCCAGATCCAAGAGGGTGTGCCGCAGGGCCTCACCATCGTTGAGGCCAGGACACACCACGACCTGGGCATGAACCTGCAGGCCCCGTGCCGCGAACCAGGCCAGCTGCTCCAACAGCAGGCCCGCCCGGGGGTTCCCCAGCAGGCGGCTGCGCAGGTCTGGATCGGTGGCATGCACCGACACAAACAGGGGCGAGAGCCGCTGCTCCTCAATCCGCCGCCAATCCGCCGCCGTGAGGTTGGTGAGGGTGAGGTAGGAGCCGTAGAGAAAACTCAGCCGGTAGTCATCGTCCTTGAGGTAAAGGCTGCGGCGCCGGCCGGGGGGCTGCTGGTCGATGAAGCAGAACGGACAGGCGTTGTTGCACTGCTTCAGACCGTCAAACAGTGCCTCGGTGAACCCCAGCCCCAAGCCCTCATCCACATCCTTGTCCAGCGCCACGCTGTGCACGGTGCCATCAGGGTCTTCCAGCTCCAGAACCAGTTCCTCTTCACCCACCAGGACCTGCAGGTCGATCAGGTCGCGCGGACGCTGGCCATTGATGCTGAGCAATCGATCACCGGGTTGAACGCCGAGCTCCTCACCGATGGAGCCGGGCTCCACGCTGGCCACCACGGCCGGTTGGGGCAGCCGCGGCGCATCTGCCGCGAGGGCGGACACGGCGATGCCGGCGGAGGGTTCGTTCCACATGGCCGCGTCACCCCAATGCCTGACTGAAGGCCTACCCCCCCACTGTGCCGCGCAGCCAGAGCAGGATCCCCGTTCCAAACAGGAGGCGATAGGCCACAAACGTCCAGGTGCTGTGGCGCTGGAGGAAGCGCAGCAACCAGGCAATCGCCAGCCAAGACACGGCCGCCGCCGCAACGATCCCCACCAGCAAGGGGATCGCCCCTCCCCCCGCCGATGAGCCAAAGGCCGCCCTGAGTTCGACCAAACCAGCCAAGGTGATGGCGGGGATGCCGAGCAGGAAGGAGAATCGGGCCGCAGCGGCGCGTTCCCAGCCATCCAGCAGGGAGGCGGTGAGGGTGCTGCCGGAACGGGAGACACCCGGCACCAGCGCCAGGGCCTGGGCCAGCCCCACCAGCACCCCGTCGATCGGACGCACGGCCTGCAGATCCCGGCGGCGGCGGCCGACGAGTTCCGCCAACGCCAGCAGCAAGGCCATCACGATCGAGACGATGGCGATCGACCCCATGCTGCGGAGGGGTGAATGGTCGTAGTCGGGGATCAGGCCCTTGATCGCCAGACCAG
This sequence comes from Cyanobacteriota bacterium, assembly GCA_046081805.1. Classification (GTDB taxonomy): domain Bacteria; phylum Cyanobacteriota; class Cyanobacteriia; order PCC-6307; family Cyanobiaceae; genus UBA5018. The sequence goes on along the minus strand of JBJTWP010000074.1, from coordinate 5,185 downwards.
CCAGCACGATCGGCACGGTGCCCAGGGCGATGGCCAGTCCCAGCCGGGCTGAGGGATCGCCCCAAGACCCCCCGCGGACGGCCCGGGCCATCCCCCGCAGCACCACGGCCAGATCCCGCCGAAAGAAGGCGATCACCGCCGCGATGCTGCCCAGCTGGATCACGGCGGTGACCGCAACGCCCGGATCACCCCATCCCAGCAGCACCGGCACCACCTTCAGATGGGCCGTGCTGCTGATCGGCAGGAACTCCGTGAGCCCCTGCACAACGCCAAGGACCAGGGCATGCCAGCAGGCTTCCGCCAGGCCGAGCTGCGCCGGTGGCGCTGGGACGGCGGCGATCAGGGCCATTCCGACTGGGGCACGGATTCTGCAAACCCTATGCCGAGGGGTCCGCGGCAGCCCTGGACTGGCGGTTTAAGGTTGCTCAACTTTCTTCACATCCTTGGTGATCGGGGTCCCGCCCACGTCGCTGGCGCCACAGCCCATCCGCCTGGCCACCGGGGCCTCGGTCAACCTCACGGCCGCCAGGGATGGCCTGGCCGGTGCCCTGCTGGTGGCCCTGCCGGTGTTTCTCCAGGCCCCCTGGGTGCGAGTGGCACCAGCCTCCGCCACCCTGTTCACCGCAGTGCTGACGCTGACCGGCGTGGTGCTGCACCAACAGCGGCAGCTGCGGCTGCGCGAGGCCGGAGCGCTGCTGGTGGGCTTCGCGGGCAGCTGGCTGGGCGGCTGCCTGTTCTGGGGCTTGTGCCGTCTCCATCCGATCTGGCATCTGCCGATCGAAGCCTTCGCCCTGCCCCTGGCCCTGGCCGGGCTCACGGGCCGCTGGCGCCTGGGCTGTGCGCTCTATCTGGGTTCCCTGGCGGGAACGGCGGCTACCGATGCCGCCATTGCCCTGACGGGTCTGATGCCGCTGTGGCCCCAGGTGCTGGCCGCCGAGCCCCTCCAGGCCGCCGCCCTGCTTCAGGGGGCCGCCCAGGTGGTGCTCGAACCCCAGTCGCTGCTCGTTGTGCTCGCCGCCGGCCTGCTGCTGGTGCAGACCAGCTGCTGGCTCTGGCGATGGGGACAGGCCGGCCGGGTAGCGGGTGCGGCCCTGTTCACCACCCTGGCCATCGACGGCCTGTTCCTCGCCGCAGCCCTGCTGGCCCCCCAGCTCAGCGGCCTGATCTGAAGATCTGCAAAAGGAGCGCTGCTGACGACAGGGGGTGCCAGCAAGCGTCTGTATGGTTCTTCGATGGCGTGTTCTGCCCCGCAGGGCCGCTTCTTCCTTCCCATCCCCGTACCAACGGAGTGTCGTGATGAAACGGCTGGCTGCCTGGCTGATGAGCGGCGTGGTGCTCGCTGGTCTGCTGCTCACCCTGATCCTGCCCGCCCCGGCCTTTGCAGCGGCTCCCCGCAACGTGGCCGACGACAAGATCGCTGAGCGCGGCGATAAAATCGACCTCAACAATTGTTCGGTGCGCCGCTTCCAGGAATTTCCTGGAATGTATCCCACCCTGGCCGGCAAAATCGTTCTGGGGGGCCCTTATCAGTCAGTGGACGATGTCCTCAACCTTGATCTGACCGAACGCCAGAAGGAGCTCTTCAACAAGTTCCGGGACAACTTCACGGTGACCGCCCCCTCGATCGCGCTGAACGAGGGCTTTGACCGGATCAACGACGGTCAGTACCGCTGAGTAAGCCTGTACCGCTGATTGAGTCGGTGCCTCCCATCAGCCTGATGCCCTGATCCCCAGTCGGCCCGGGCCTTAGGCTGGCTGCCACGCTGAAAGCCGTCGGGGCGCCGGCGGCTTTTTTGTTGCCGGCCCGGGCCGGATGCTCTGCAGGCATGGAGAACGGCCACCAGTTCAAGCCGTGGGATGTGATCGTGATCGGCGGCGGCGCCGCCGGGCTGATGGCCTGCCTGGAGCTGCCGCCCGCGCTGACGGTGTTGTTGCTGAGCAAGGACAGTGGGCCCCCCTCCGCCAGCCGCTGGGCCCAGGGGGGCATCGCCGCCGTGACGGGCCCCGGCGACAGCTTCGCCAGCCATGCCCGCGACACGATTCAGGCCGGAGCTGGCCTGTGCGATCCGGAGGCCGTGGAGTTACTGGTGCATCAGGCGCCAGCCTGTGTGCAGCGCCTGCTGGAGCTGGGCATGGCCTTCGACCGGGAGGGCAACCAGCTGAGCACCACCCTGGAAGCGGCCCACAGCCATCGGAGGGTGCTCCATGCCCAGGACCGAACCGGCGGCGCCCTGGTGGATGCCCTGGAACGGGAGGTGCAGCACCGGCCAGGGCTTGACCAGAGGCGGGGCGTGATGGCCCTGCAGCTCTGGGTGGAGCAGGGCCACTGCTGCGGTGTTCAGGTGCTGGAAAGCGGCCGGATCCGCTGGCTCCCCGCACGGGCTGTGGTGTTGGCCACCGGCGGCGGTGGGCACCTGTTTGCCCACACCACCAATCCGGCCCTGTCCAGCGGCGATGGGGTGGCCATGGCCTGGCAGGCCGGTGCCTCGCTGCGAGACCTGGAGTTCGTGCAGTTCCATCCGACGGCCCTGATGCTGCCGGACGCCCCCCACTTCCTGATCTCCGAAGCCGTCCGCGGGGAAGGGGCGACGCTGGTGGATCGTGACGGCCACAGTCCGGTGGCGCAACTGGCTCAAGGCGACCTGGCGCCCCGCGATCAGGTGAGCCGTGCTCTGGCCCGCTGCATGCGGGACCAGGGTGAAGACCACCTCTGGCTTGACCTGCGACCGGTGGGGGAGGAGCGCCTGAACCGCCAGTTCCCGACGATCCTGGGACGCTGCAGGGAGCTGGGCCTGGAGCCCCTCGCCAAACCGGTGCCGGTGGCGCCCGCCGCCCACTACTGGATGGGAGGGGTGAACACCGACCTCCAGGCCGCCACCGATCTGCCTGGGCTCTACGCGGTGGGGGAGGTGGCCTGCACCGGCGTCCATGGTGCCAACCGACTGGCCAGCAATTCACTGATGGAGTGCCTGGTCTTTGCCCGCCAGCTGGGGAGCCTGCGGCTGCCCCCGGCCACCACCGGGGGTCCGAGCACCTGCAGGCCGGCCACCCCGCTGCAGCCGCTACCGGGCCAGGGGGCCTTCAGGCAGCGCATCAGCAACCTGCGGCAGTTGTGCTGGGGTGCCGCCGGCGTGGAACGATGCGGGCACGACCTGGGGGCAGCGCTCCTGCAGGTGGTGCGGGAACGGCAGTGGCTGGAAGGCCAATCAAGCTGGCAACAGGTGCGGCAGCTCAGGCCTGGGGAAGCGCTGGAGGTGCTGCCGGGTGATGATCCGAGCCTGCGACTGCAGGAGGAGCTTCACCATCGGCTGATCCTGGCCGAGCTGTTGATCAGCGCCGCGCTCTTCCGCGAGGAAAGCCGCGGTGGTCACTTCCGCATCGATGCCCCGGCCCCGCAGCCCTTCTGGCGCTGCCACACCCTGCAGCACCAAGGCCAAGGACTCACCACCGCAGCCGTGGGCAGCGGTCGCGACCCCAGCCGGCCCTAGTTCTTGAAGCCACTCAGCTGGGAGAGCTCGTCCAGGGACTTAACCCCGGCATCGAGCCGACCGTTGATCTCCCACGTCGGGAACCCAGAAAGATTCTTGGTGTCGCAGAGCTGCTTCTGGCTGTTGCGGCCATCGGGAGCGCATTCCACGATCTTCAGTCTGGCGGTCGCCTCCTTGCCGAAGAGCTCTTTCTGCTCATGGCAGTGGGGGCACCAGTAGGCGGTGTACATCACCGCCCCGGTGCCCGTGAGGTGATCGGCGAGGGCAAGGGAACGGGGGGTGCTGGCGGTCCTGACCGCCGGTGGCACGCCGCGACCCGGATCCGCCGCCGGCTGATTGACGGCAGCAGCCCAGCCCAGGCCGATCAACCCAACCACCAGGGCCGTGAGGATGCCCCGGAACACCACCTGACCCCGGTCTTCCCAGTCGCCAAGGAAGAACGCCAGCAGAAAGAGCCCAACGCTCAGGGCCGCCGACAGGATGCAGAACGGACAGCAATCCCGCACGCCAAAGGCCATCACCCCCAGCAGCACCGTGCTGAACACCGCCATGGCGGTACCGCCGAGGAGCAGGCTCCAGCGACTGAAGCGCGCCAGGCCGGAGCGTGGGTCTCCCGCCAGCACCAGGGGTGCCACAGCCATGACGAGCATGGCGGCATAGGCCAGGAAGCCGAACAGGGAGAGGGGCTGACCGGCGACCGTGCCCCAGGCGCTGGCCAGGACCTTTTCACAGCCCTGACAACCGAAGATGCCCTCCTTCGAACAGCTCACACTGCCGAACAGGCCCCATGCCTTGAGGGTGATCGAGCCGGTGTCGATCACGCCGATCGTGGCCAGCACAGCCATCACGACCCGCACCCAGCGGCGACCTGAATCGCCGCGACGCCGGTTGGTGTTGAGACGCTCGCTCAGACGACTGGAGGTCAAGGCGAAGCCGGATGAACACTCACTGATTCTGTCAGCCCCATCCCGCTCCGCCCCATAGGGTGGTGGGATGAGCGTGCGCACCAACACGGCGATGGGTCTGGTCACCCGGGAAACGCCCGCAAAACCCACCGTGGCCTTCGCCCACCTGGGCTGCGAGAAGAACCGGGTGGACACCGAGCACATGCTCGGCCTGCTGGCCGAAGCGGGCTACGGCGTGAGTGCCGATGAGGGCGAAGCCAGCGTGGTGGTGGTGAACACCTGCAGCTTCATCCAGGACGCCCGCGAGGAGTCGGTACGCACCCTGGTGGAACTGGCGGAGCAGGGCAAGGAGCTGATCATCGCCGGCTGCCTGGCCCAGCACTTCCAGGAGGAACTGCTGGAGAGCCTGCCGGAGGCCAGGGCGATCGTGGGCACCGGCGACTACCAGCACATCGTGAGCGTGCTGGAGCGGGTGGAGGCCGGCGAGCGGGTGAAGCAGGTGAGTGCCAACCCCACCTTCGTGGCGGACGAACACCTGCCGCGCTACCGCACCACCAGCGAGGCGATCGCCTACCTGAAGGTGGCCGAGGGATGCGACTATCGCTGCGCCTGCTGCATCATTCCAAAGCTGCGGGGCGACCAGCGTTCCCGTCCGATCGAGAGCATCGTGGCCGAGGCCCACACCCTGGCGGCCCAGGGGGTGCAGGAGCTGGTGCTGATCAGCCAGATCACCACCAACTACGGCCTCGACCTCTACGGCACACCAAAGCTGGCGGAACTGCTGCGGGCCCT
>JBJTWP010000073.1:0-3604 GCA_046081805.1 Cyanobacteriota bacterium | reverse complement strand
TACGTGTCGGTGCCGCCGTAGGTCTGCCAGCCTTCGCTCTCCTGGCCGCTCACCCAGTAGGTGTCGCTGCCTTCGCCGCCATCGAGGGTGTCATTTCCGCCGCCACCGGTGATTGAATCATTGCCAGCCCGACCACTGATCTGGTCATCGCCGTAACCGCCGAAAATCACCTCGCCGGCGGCGCTGCCGATGAAGATGTCGTTACCGTCCGCCAGTTCGATCCGCAGGTTCGCGCCACGCAGTTCTGTGGCGCTGAAGTCGAAGCGGTTGTCTTGCCAGTTGCCCAGGATACGAACCTGTCCGGTGACACCACTGGCATCAATCCTTTCGATCCCGCTGGCGGCGGAGAAGCTGCCGCCCAGGCCGATGTCGACGGGACCTGTGCCCTGGGCGCGGATCAGATCGACGCCGCTGGTGCCAGTATCGACGAAGGTGTCGAAGCCCTCGAAGGAATAGGTTTCCCAGTTCTGATTCCAGGGATCGAAGCCGGAGACGAGATAGGTGTCGGCGCCGCCGGCTCCGTTGAGGGTGTCCTCGCCGCGTCCGCCGCGGATGAGATCGGCGTTGGCGGTACCGATGAAGGAGTCGTGGCCATCGCCGGTGTCAATGAGGAAGTTACCGCCGATGAATTGAAGGCCAGTGAAGTCAAAAATGTTGTCGTTCCAGTTGCCGAGGATGCGCACCTGCGCTTTGGCGCCGGAGGCTGTGGTGGTGTCGTTGACGATCTGCTCGATGCCGGAAGCGGCGGAGAAGGCGCCGGCGAGGCCGATATCGACGGGACCTGTGCCCAGGGCGCGGATCAGATCGATGCCGCTGGTGCCTGTATCGGCGAAGGTGTCGAAGGCCTCGAAGGAATAGGTTTCCCAGTTCTGATTCCAGGGATCGAAGCCGGAGACGAGATAGGTGTCGCTGTCCTCGCCGCCGTCGAGGGTGTCCTCGCCGAAGCCGCCATCGAGCTGGTCCTTGCCGGCACCGCCGCGAAGGATGTCGTTGCCCCAGCCGCCGTCGAGCAAATCGGCGCCGCCCAGCCCATCGACAACGTCATCGCCTCCACGGGCGAGCACCTGATCGTCCTCTCCGTTGCCGGCGATGGCCTCGCCCGCGTCGGTGCCGATCGTGAGACGACGGTTGGAGAGGAAGTAGTTCACCCAGCCAGAGACATCGCTCAGCGACTGGTTGCGGTCACCGTCCTCGTTGAGGAAGTTCTCGCCGCGGATCTCAAAACCGTAGTGATAGATGCCATCGGCAACGGTGTTCACCAGATTCTGACCGAAGAAATCGGTGCTGGCACCATCGTTCTGGATTTTATGGAAACCGGTTTCCACTCCATTATCATCATCGCCGTGGTTCAGAATGAAGGACGAATAGCGGTTGTCGCGCACCCAGCGGTTGATCAGACGCAAGTCGCTGCGGGTGATCCAGCCATCGAGATTGACGCCGGTGGCAGTGATCGCTTCCAGGAGGATGCCGTTAAGGGAGTTGGCGGCCGCAAGGCCATCGTTGACATCCAATGCGGAGGTGCACTGGGGCAGGCCAGGATCCAGGCGGATCCAGTCCACCAGGCGATCAAGGCCGCTGCCAGTGGTGGAGGGATCGCCGTAGTAGTAGGTGATCCATTCGGCCACACCACTCACCAAGGCGTTGGCGTCGCCGTCCTCGTTCTGGAAGCGCCCATCGGCATTGATGCTGAAGCCGATGTGATAAATGCCATCGAAGATGGTGTTGACGGCGTTCTGGCCGAACAGCTTGGTGGTGGCGCCATCGTTCTGCACGAGGTGAAAGCCGGTCTCGCTGCCGTTCTCGTCGTCGCCGTGGCGGTTGACGAACAGCGCGTAGCGGTTGGGATCGCTCCGGATCCAGCCGTTGATCCAGCGCACCTCACCGGCGCTCAGCCGGCTGTCTTCGCGGTCGGACTGGCCCTGGGCCTTGAGGGCGGCGATGCCCTGGAGGATCAGTCCATTGAGGTCATTGGCGGCCTGCGCCCCGCCCCGGATGTCTCCCCAGGGAATCGAGGCCTGCAGCCCGGGATCCCCCACGATCGTCTCCACGATGCGGTCGAGGTCGCTGCCGCTGGTGGCGAGGTCGTCCTTCAGGGCGGTGAGCCAGCGGGCCACATCGCTGAGGGTGGCGTTGTCGTCGCCGTCCTCGTTGGTGAGACGGCTGCGGTCGGCGCTGAGGGGAAATCCGATGTGATAAGTCCCGTCCAGAACGGTGTCGATCAGGGCACGACCGTCGAACAGGCGGTTGCCGGCGTCGTTCTGGATGGTGTGGAAGCCGGTCTCGCTGCCGTTTTCGTCGTCGCCGTGCAGCTGAAGGAAGAGCTGGAGGCGTTGCGGTCGGCTCGGGTCGCGGAACCAGGCGTTGAGGGTGACGATGTCGGCGGCGACAAGAACCTTCTTCGCCAGCAGACCGGTGTCCCGCAGGCCCTGGATCAGCAGGGTGTTCAGACCGTTGGCGGCGGCGATGCCGGTTTTGATCGAGGCGGCCTCGTTGGCGCCGGCGAGGCCGGGATCGCGGGCGATCCAGCCCAGGGTCTGGTCCAGCCCGGAGCCGCTGCTGCCGATGGGTTGCTGCAGGTAGGGGGAGTAGCTGGTGACAGTGCTCATCGGAAAGGGGGCGGCAGGGGAAAGGGGACGGCAGGCGACGATGGCTGGAAGAGGGCGGCGAGCATCGGCAGGTGGTTCTCAGGCCCGCTTCAGACGTATTTCATGCGTGCTTCATGCCGATATGTTTATGCCGTATTTTACTCAGCTGGCTGATCTTTCTTCCGTTGTTTGCCAGCTTCCAGATCAATCTTGACAAAACATCGTGAGGCGAGATCCTCATCCCCAGGGTGTCCGCAGCGCCTGACTCACCAGGCTTGCCCCGTCGCCCCAATCGTCGGCTGGCTGTTGAAACCCTTGCCCAGGCGCGGCGCATGGAAGGGCCTGCGGCACTCCAGCCAGCTCAGGCGGCTGATGGCCAGCTGCAGGCCCCCTGCGGCAGCCTCATCGGCAAGCCGGCGCAGGTGCTGCTTCAGGGCCTCGGTCCATGAAGGTTGTCCTTCCACGGCGTAGATCACGGCGCTGGCGTCGAGAAAGGCGATCACCAGTCGCGTTCCTGGTGCAGCTCCGCATCGATCTCCGCCTTGCTGCGACCCTGCGACGCAGGGGGGAGATCCAGCAGCCACTCCAGGCAGCTGGATCCCGCATTGACAGGCCGATCGGCCAAGCGACGCAGGCGGTTGTAGTCGGCCTCGCTCAGCACCACAGCGGCTGGGCGGTTGCGCTTCAGCAGATGCACCGGGCCAGCGCGCAGGGCCTCTTCCACCGCCGCAATGCCACGGCGCTTGAGCTCGGCCGAGCGGAGCACATTCAGCGGCTGGTCGGGCACTGAACCGGATCCATGGACTTGCTGTTCAACTTAGGTGGCTTGGGCCTGGATCGGTACGGAAGTCAGTACCGCGGCAACGGGGCGACAGCAGGGGATGCCGTCCAGCACCGCCTGCAACCAGGCCCGGTGGTGGGGGAGAAGACGATCTGGCCGGTGAGCAGACCGTGGGAGGCGGCCGCTCCGAGCAGCCGCAGCAGGGGGTTCATGAAGCCAGAAGGCGGCGGGTCTTCTG
>JBJTWP010000072.1:0-3769 GCA_046081805.1 Cyanobacteriota bacterium | reverse complement strand
TTTCTGATCGTGCTCTACATCCAGACCAACAGCCGCCAGGGCAGTTGATTCTGGCTGCCTTGGCCTGTCCCGCTGACGGCCCAGGCCCGCTTCCCGGCGGGCCTTTTGCTTGACGGGCCAGACCTTCAGGCGCGCCGTTCGGGTTCACGCACGAGCAGCACCGGCGCCGGGGCGTGGACGCGGATGTAGTCACTCACGGAGCTGCCAAGGAGCCGGTCCAGATCCACCAGAGCCTTGGCCACCACGGGGCGCCTGTCCTGGGAGGCGATCACCAGCAGATCGGCCCTGGTCTCCTCGGCGGCGGAGCAGACGCTGCGGCCGATGTCGCCAGACCGGTGCAGCGCATTCATTTCCACGCCCAAGCTGCGGGCCCGTTGCACAGCTTTGCCGAGCACCTCGTCGGCGGGGGTTTTGCCGCCACGCGAGGGAGTCAGGTCCTGGCGGGCCACATGCACACCGGTCAGGGTGCCACCGGGAATCTCCCGCACCAGTTCGCAGGCCAGCTTCAGGGCGTCATCACCCACGCCAGTGCCGTCCACGGTCACCATCACCCGGTTCACGTGCCGCACGTAGAGGTCGTCACGGACCAGCAGCATGGGCCGCGTGGACAGCTGGAAAACGTACTGGCTGGTGCTGTTGCTGAGGATCGACTGCAGCCGGCTCAGCCCGCGGGATCCCATCACGATCAGATCGGCATCGAGCTCGTCGGCCACGGTCAGCACGGTCTGCTTGGCATCGCCCTGGCGGATGATCGTGTTCACCTCGCTGGGGTCGAGGGCGAGCCTCCCGACCGCCTCAGCCAGAAGGCCGGCGGCCTTCTGCCAGTGTTCCTGGACATTTGCACCCGCCTGCTCGGTCACCACATGCAGGAGGTTGAGGCGCGCCTGACGCACGGCGGGGATGTCGCGGAGCATGCGCACCATCTCTTCCACATGACCCTTGCCGGAATCGGCGATCAGAACGTTGCGGAACACGGAACGTGGGAGGCTGACTGGCAGCCTATGGCCGATCCGCTGGCCTGATCGCCAGACGGTGCACACCGTGATGGAGGTGGCGTGAGCGATCCCCGGGCCTGGATCCTGCGGCGCCGGGTGCTGCCCCAGCACACCGATCACGCCGGGGTGATGTGGCATGGCGCCTATCTGGCCTGGCTGGAGGAAGCCCGGGTGGAGGCCCTGGCGTCGGCGGGACTCGACTACAGCGTGCTGTCGGCCCGTGGGCTAGAGCTGCCGGTGGTGCGTCTCGCTGTTGATTACCGCCTGTCCCTGTGGCACGGCGATCTGGTGGAGCTGCGCAGTGTGGTGGATCCGCGTCAGGGGGTGAAGCTGCCCTGGCGCAGCTGGTTCGTCAGGCACGACGGCACGGTGGCTGCCGAGGCGAGGGTGGAGCTGGTGCTGGTGGATCTTTCCGGGGGGCCACAGCGGCGGCGGCTGCTCCGACGCCTGCCGGTGGATCTGACGGCAGCCATCGACACCCTCATCGACGGACCGCGATAACCTTTCAGTACAGAAGTACTGAGTGAGCATGGTGGTGATGGCTGGAGAGCTGGCTGGGCGGCCCATGGAGGACCCGGCGGCAGACACGGTTGGATCGGCCATGGGGATGGTTGAACCGGCCACGGGAATGGTTGGAGCCGCCACAAGACCAGCTGCGACCAGGGTTGGAGAGGTGGTGGCGTTGCGGCCCGGGGCCTTCGCGGTGAATTGGGGCTTGGAGCGGCAGCGGGGTTGGAGCAGGTCCATGCGGCTGTGGTGGTGGCTGTGGAGCCGCTGTCCAGGCCTGGGCTGGGTGCGGGTGAATCGACTCTGGGCCCGCTATCCCGACCCGGCGCTGGCCTGGTGCACTCCAGCCGAGGTGTTGCTTGAGTCGGTGGGGCTGCCGGCCGGCGCCAACGATGCGCTCGATCGCTTTCGCCGCCAGTGGGGACCATCCCCCCTGGCCGCTGCCGCCCGGGCGGTGCAACGGCAGGGCCCGCTGCTGCTGCCGGGCGATCCAGCTCTGCCGGAGGCCATGATGGGGTTGGATCGGCCACCGGTTGCCCTGCATTGGCGCGGTCGAGGCAGCCTGTGGGGGCCATTGCGGCGGCGCCAGGCGGTGGCTGTGGTGGGCACCCGTAGACCCTCACCCCATGGGCTTCTGATGGCGGAGGCGATCGGGGCTGCCCTGGCTCGGGCAGGCTGGCCCGTGGTGAGTGGCATGGCCGAAGGGATCGATGGCGCAGCCCATCAGGGCTGCCTGGCCCAGGGCGGCAGGCCAGTGGCGGTGCTGGGCACCGGGCTGGATCGGGTCTATCCGCGCCATCACGAAGCCCTCCAGCAACGGGTCGAAGTGGAGGGCCTGCTGCTGACCGAGCAGGCTCCCGGTGCTGCGGTGCAGCCGGGGCACTTCGCTGCCCGCAATCGTCTCCAGGTGGCTCTGGCCAGGGCCCTGGTGGTGGTGGAGTGCCCGGAAGCCAGTGGCGCCCTCCATTCCGCCCGCCTGGCCTGGGCCCAGGGCCTGCCGGTCTGGGTGGTGCCGGCGGATGCCGGCAAGCGCTCGGCCATCGGCAGCAACCGTCTGCTGGCTGGCACGGCCTCGCCGCTGCTGGATCCCCTCGATCTGATGCGCCAGCTGGGGCCAGGGCCACTGCACCGCACCGTCTCTGTTCTGGCACCCGGGAGGGCTGAACCCAGCCGCCTCGATCGCGAGCTCCTGGAGGCCGTGGGCTGTGGCGCATCGCTGGAGCAGCTGTGCCTGGCCCTCGATCAGCCGATGCCAGCGGTGTCGGCGCGGTTGTTGGCCCTGGAGCTGGCCGGAGCCGTTCGCTCCATGCCAGGACTGTGCTGGCAGCCCACCTAGCGTTGTGGAATGCAGGCCAACCATGGGCTGATCCCAGGAACCGCGCTGCTGGCCTGGCGCCGCGCCCAGCTGCGGCAGGGCGGCCGGGCGGTGGACCTCGACTGGCTGCTCGATCTGGCGGGCGGCGTGGCTTGGCAGCAGCTGCAGGCCCTGCGGCTTGATCCCCAGCGGGCCGTGCCGCTCAGGTGCCCCCTGGTGGATCTGGAATCGCTCTGGGCCCGGCATCTGGCGTCCCGGGAGCCGCTGCAGTACCTGGTGGGCCGGAGTCCGTGGCGGGATCTGGAGCTGGCTGTGGGTCCCGGGGTCTTGATTCCTCGCCCCGAAACCGAGCTGCTCGTGGAGCTGGCCCTCCTGCATTGTCGAGGCCGTGTTCCTCGGCGCTGGGCTGATCTGGGCACGGGGTCGGGTTGTCTGGCGGTGGCGCTGGCGAAGCTGTGGCCCCAGAGCTGTGGGGTTGCTGTGGACCTCAGCCAGCATGCTCTGGTTCAGGCGGATGCCAACGTCGCAGCCCATGGTCTCCGCGATCGGGTGGAGTGGCGCCTGGGCAGCTGGTGGGTCCCCCTGGCCGATCAGGCCGGCACCCTGGAGCTGGTGGTGGCCAACCCTCCCTACATCCCAACCGCCGTGTGGCGTGACCTGGAGCCCGAGGTGCGGGAGCACGAGCCGGCCCTGGCCCTCGACGGCGGCGGGGGGGGGGGGGGGGGGGGGGGGGGGGGGGGGGGGGGGGGGGGGGGGGGGGGGGGGGGAAGAGAAGGCACAGTGCACGAGGTGGAACAGTTGAGCGCGTAGGCGACCGTTTCGGTCGTCGTCGGGTCCTGGGCTCCAATCGGCCGACCGGTGGCCATCCAGTTCGTGAACCAGGCCGCGTCGAACCAATTCACGAACGTGACGGGACGATTGCCGGGGCTGTCGGCGCCCGCCGGCGTCGTCC
>JBJTWP010000071.1:0-5409 GCA_046081805.1 Cyanobacteriota bacterium | reverse complement strand
CCTCCATCAGGTTGTGCTTGGTCTGCAGCCGACCGGCCGTATCGACCAGCACCAATTCCGTGGCCTTGGCCTGGGCCGCGCCGATGGCGTCGAACACCACCGCAGCCGGGTCGGCATTGGCGGTGGGGTTGGCGATCACCGGCACGTCGCTGCGCTCACCCCACACCTCCACCTGACGCACGGCGGCGGCGCGGAAGGTGTCGGCGGCAGCGATCAGGCAACTGTAGCCGCTGCGGATCGCCAGGTTGGCCAGCTTGCCGAGGGTGGTGGTCTTCCCGACCCCATTCACCCCCACCAGCAGCCACACATTGAGGCGCCCGCGCTCGGGGGCCAGCGGATCCCGGCCGCTGGCGGCGATGGGCTTCTCCAGCAGATCCCGCAGCTGCTCCTTGAGGAAGCGGATGCCCTCGGCCGGATCCACCACGTCTTCGTTGAGGCGCTGGCGCAGGGCGCCGAGCACCTGGTCGGTGGCCTGCACCCCCACATCGGCCCGCAACAGGGTGCTCTCCAGGTCGTCGAGCACCTCGGGGGTGAGGGGATCGTCCCCCAGGTTCTCGAGCAGCTGGGTGACAAAGCCGCGGCGGGTTTTCTCCAGGCCCTGCCGCAGGCGGCCCAACCAGTCGATCTCCTCGATCGACACCTGGTCCACGCGCCGGCCCTGGGCGGCCAGCACCTCGGCGCTCCAGGTGAAGGTGTCATCGAACGCGCCGAGCTGGGGCTCGGCCGCCTCGGCGGCTGAAGGCTCAGGAGTTGGAGGCTGGGCCGCCCCTGGGGCCCCAGGGAGCGCCGCGGCCGTGATGGCCTGCTGGCGCTCGGCCCGCTCGGCCGCAGCCTGCTCCAGCAGCGACAGGCCCTGCCGGGCGACAGGCGCGGCAGGCGCCGGCTCCGATTCAGGCGCGGCAAGCTGGGCGGTGACCTGGGCGGCAGGCTGGGCGGTGGGTGCTGTGGCCGCCGCAACGCTCTCCTTCTCCTTCTGGGCCTTGAGGCGGGCGTAGGCCTGTCGGGCCCACTCCAACGCATCTTGATCGACGCCGGGCGTGGCAGGGGCGGCCGCCATCAGGGGCTCGGCCGGCGGCTCCGGGACGGCGGCCGCGGCTCCGGGCTGCTGCTCGGCCCCAGCGGGGTCTTCCGCGCAGGCCTCTGGCGGCTCCACCCCTGCTGGCGGGGCGGCGGGAGTTGGGGATGGCTCCGCCGCGGCGACCACGGCCCGCTTGAACCAATCGAAGACCATCAGCCCTGCCTGCCGGCGGTGGTGTAGCGGCGCAGCACGCCATTGATCATACGGCGGCCCTGCTCATCGCTGTAGCGCTTGGCCAGTTCGACCGCCTCATTGCAGGTGACGGCAGCCGGGGTGGCGAAGTCACTGAGATCGACAGCCGCCAGCCGCAGGATGTCGCGGTCAATGCGGGGCAGGCGACTCAGGCGCCAGCCCTCCATCACCGCATCCAGCCGCTGATCGATGCCCACCCGATCCCGCAGCACAGCCTTGGTGCGCTGGAGGGCACCACGGCGCACCTCCTCCTGATCGGCAAGCAGCAGCATGCGGGGCAGTTCGAGGCTGGCGGAGAGACGATTGATGGCCTGCTCCGCACAAGCCAGACCATTCTGGAGATGCTGACGGACCCGGGGCAGGCGATCGGCCCCCTCCTCCTGCAGCTCGCTGTCGAGAAGCTGCTGCTGGGCGGCCTGGAGATCCTCGGCGGAACGATCGAGGGCCTCGCGCACATGCTGACTGAGGCTGACAATCGCCTGCTGCAGCAGGGTGTCAAGCGGGGTGTCGGGCGACGGTGGTGAACCGTTGCGATCACTCACCTGGCCCAGCATCAACAGGGCCAGCTCACGGGAGACAGTGCGGCTCTGCATCAGGAGGGCTGGGGAGCGCGCAGCTGGGCCAGCAGGCTGGAGAAGCTGCGGTTGGACGGGGTGGCGCGTTCATCGGGGCTGACGATGCCAGCGGAAATGATCGTGCGGAAGGCATCCTCCACCGAGAGGTCGATGTCGCGCACCGAATTCTCAGGCACCACGGCGTACCAACCGGTGGTGGGATTGGGGGCAGTGGGAATGAACACACTGAGCATGGTGTCGTCGAAATCGGCCGCCAACGATGCGCCGAGCGCACCGGTGACAAAGCCGATCGCATAGATCCCCTGCCGGGGATACTCAATCAACACCACCCGACGAAATCGGCTGGAGTTGCCCTGCAGGAAGGTTTCCAGCAGTTGCTTGAGGGTTTTGTAGACCGATCCAGCCAGGGGAATGCGCAGGAGCGTGCCCTCCCCGAACTCGAGCAACCAGCGCCCCACGATGTTGCGGGCCATCAGCCCGATCAGGAGGATGCCCAGCAGGGGCACCAACAGGCCGACCCCCAGATTGATCAACTCCTGCAACACCGGATTGAGGGTGTTGAACGGGTTGAACTGCTTGGGGATCTAGGTGAGGAAGGCGAGCACAAAGCGGCTCACCGTGGTGGCCAGCCAGATGGTCGTCGCCAGCGGGATCACCACGAGCAGACCCGCGATCAGGTCGTTCTTGAGATCCTGCTGAAGGCGATCGCCCAGGGGCTCGTCAGATCTGGGGCTGGATTGAACCAAGGGGATCCCGGAACTCCGGCCGACTGCGTCCTGCCTGGCAACTTAGCCAGGCGACTAGAGCAGGGCGGCCAGGGCCAGCAGCGCAAAGGCGATCGCCAGCACCGTGGCGGAGCCTGTCCCGCCGATGCGGCGCTGGGTGACGCTGAGGGCCTGGGCCTGTTGCTGTTGGCGGAGCTGCTCCTCCGCCTGTTGCAGCTGGCGTTCCACCACCTGCTTCACCAGGCGGCGCCGCTCCTCGAGGTTGGCGGTGCCAGGAAGCTGCTGCCCCGCCCGCTCGGCCTGCTGGGCGAACTGGTCGAGGGCCTCAGGACTGGCGTTGGCGAGCTGGGCCCGGGCCATGGCCAGCTGACCCTGACGGGCCGTGAGCTGCTGGTTGGTCTGGTCAGCCAGGGTGCGATCGCCGCTGATGGTGAGTGGTACGGCCACAATGTTGGCGAGGGCAAGCAGGGCGGCGAGAACCCCCACCAACCACCCCAGCGGCGTGCGTCCAGCGCCGGGTTTGTCGATCCGGATTCCATAGAACATCAGGATCAGGCCCACCAGGGCCATCGGCGACTGACTGACCAGTCGATCGATCAGCAGCTGGCGGTAGGCTTCCTCGTCCCAGTTCCAGACGGCGAGAAGGGCCAGCACCTGGACCCCGAGCAAAACCACCAGGGTGAGTCCGAGCCAGCGGAGCAGATGACCGAGTCGGCCCGTGGAGGCAGCGCCCACAGCACAATGAATAGGTGGCGCAACTGTACGGGTCATGGGAACCGCCGCCCCATCTGAGCCGGAGGCCACCAGCCCCTTGGCCCTGGCCCTGAAGCGCCAGGCGGGGTTGCTGGGCTTCGAGCCGGTGGGGATCGCGAGGGTGCCTGGGAGCGAACGGTTGGCGCTGCGCACGGCTGCCCTGCAGCGCTGGCTGGCGGCGGGCCACCAGGCGGACATGGCCTGGATGGCCGACCCCCGCCGGCAGGCGGTGGAGACCCTGCTGCCAGGGGTGCGCAGCCTGCTGGCGGTGGCCCTCCCGTATCACGTGCAGGCGGAGCGAGCCCCCGCCAGCCTGGCGATCGCCCGCTACGGATGGGGACGGGATTACCACCGGGTGATCGACGGGCGGCTGCGCCGTCTTGGCCGCTGGCTCGACCAGCAGGTGCCCGGGGTGCGCTGGCGGGCCTGTGTCGACAGTGCGCCACTGATGGACAAGGCCTGGGCTGAGGAGGCGGGTCTGGGCTGGATCGGCAAACACGGCAACCTGATCCACCGTTCACGCGGTTCCTGGCTGCTGCTGGGCCACCTGCTCACAACCCTGGACCTGCCCGCCGATGGGCCGGCCACCCCGCTATGCGGCAGCTGCAGCCGCTGCATCCCAGCCTGCCCCACCGGTGCCATCAGCGAGCCCTTCGTGGTGGACAGCCGCCGTTGCCTGGCCTTTCACACCATCGAGAACCGCGCTCCCGAACTGCCGGAGGCCATCGCCGCCCAGATGGGCCCCTGGGTGGCGGGCTGTGATGCCTGCCAGGACGTGTGTCCCTGGAACCAGCAGCCCCTGGAGAGCAGCCGTGATCCCGAGCTGCAACCGCAGCCGTGGATGCTGAACCTGCGGGCCTGCGATGCCCTGCAATGGAGCGATGGGGACTGGGACCAACGCCTGCGGGCTTCAGCCCTGCGACGGATCAAGCCCTGGATGTGGCGCCGCAACCTCAGGGCCAGCCAGCGGCACACTCCCTAGGCTGGCCGCACTTGTTCCTGCACCATGGCACCGCGCTGGCTGCAGCCGCTTCTGGCAGCCCCGATCGCCCTGGGTCTGAGCCTGGTGCCCCTCCAGCCGGCCCAGGCCCTGGTGCCCTTCGTGTACATCCCGAAGCCGGCGGAACTGGAGGGTGCCGGGCTGGGGATCGCCCAGGCGGCGGCGCGACTGTTGCGCGTCGGTCAGGCCGAGGATGCGGCCCGGCTGGCGGCCCTCACGGTGCGGCTGATGCCGAACGACCCGCGCGGCTGGGTGCTGCTGGCAGAGGCCCAGCTGCGCAGCCGTCAGCCCAAGAAGGCGGCGGTGGGGCTGGCACGGGCCAAGACCCTGGATCCGAACAACCCGGGGATCTGGTTCGCCGAAGGGTCCCTGGCGCTGCGGGATGGTCGGCCCAGTGACGCGGTGGGATTGCTGGAGCACGGCCTCAAGCTGGAGACGAACAACGCCGGCGCCTTCTTCGATCTGGGCAATGCACACATCCAGATGGGCAACCAGCGGCAGGCACTCCAGGCCTTTGACCGGGCCGCGCGACTGCGACGCGATTTCTGGGAAGCGATCAACAACCAGGGCCTGGTGCTGTTTGAGCAGGGGCAGACAGGCCAGGCCATCGACCGCTGGCGTCAGGTGTTGCGCATCAAGCCCGGCGCTGCCGAACCCACCCTGGCCCTGGCGGCGGGGCTCTACGGCTCAGGCCCCAGGGAGCGGAGCGAGGCCGTGGAGCTGGCCGGTCGCGCCCTGGATGCCGATCCGAACTACGTGCTGGAGAGCTACCAGAAAAACCAGCTGTGGGGCCCGAATCTGCGCATCGCAGCCCGCACGCTGTTGAGCGACCCCGAGCTCCGGGCCAGCGTGGAGCGGGCCAATGCCAACGCCAACCCGGACGACCTCGACGCCGGCCCTTAGGCCGGTCCCGTTCGGAACACCGGACAGCCATCGGTAGGCTGAGCCCCACTGATCGCCCCCAGACCGCAGCACCGGATGGCCGAGGAGCGCCCAGAGGATCCGCGCATTCAGCCGATCGCCCTGCATCAGGAGATGCAGCGCTCCTACCTCGAGTACGCGATGAGCGTGATCGTGGGGCGGGCC
>JBJTWP010000070.1:0-4397 GCA_046081805.1 Cyanobacteriota bacterium | reverse complement strand
CCGATGCGGGCGCAGGCCAGCATGGCGATGGCCGCCTCGGGCACCATCGGCATGTAGAGGGCCACCAGGTCGCCCTTGCCGATGCCCAGGGCCCGGAGCGCATGGGCTGCACGGCACACCTCGCCGTGCAGCTCGCGATAGGTGAAGCTGCGGCTGTCGCCCGGCTCGCCTTCCCAGATCAGGGCCGTCTTCTCCGCCCGTGGCCCATCGAGGTGCCGGTCGAGGCAGTTGACACTGAGGTTGGTGGTGCCCCCCTCGAACCAGCGGGCGAAGGGTGGGTTGCTCCAGTCGAGCACGGTGTGAAACGGCTCGAACCAGTGCAGTTCGCGGCGGGCCAGATCACCCCAGAAGCCATCGGGATCGGCCTCAGCGCGGGCGACAAGGTCGCGATAGGCCTCCAGGCTGCCGATCCGGGCCTGGGCGGCCAGCTCGGCCGGGGGCGCAAAGCTGCGCTGCTCCTGCAGCACCGATTCGATCGTGGGTGCAGTCATGGCAAGGGTGGGCGGGGCCGGCGCTGGGGACACCGGGACGAAACGCCATTCAAGCGACCAAGATGGCCTGATGCACCGACCCGCCGCCTGCCTGTTCGATCTGGACGGCTTGCTGCTCGACACCGAGCCCCTGCACGCCCAGGCCTGGCAGGAGGCCGCCAGTCAGTTCGGCAGGCCCCTGGCCAGCGAGGAGCTGCTGGCCCTGCGGGGCCGCAGGCGCGAGGACTGCGCCGATCAGGTGCGCCAATGGATTGCCAGCGCGGGTGGGCCGCTGCTCAGCCGCCAGAAGCTGCTGGCCGTGCGCCAACCCATCGCCGAGGCCCTGCTGCCCACCGCTGCGGCCATGCCCGGCGCCGCAGAGCTGGTGGGGCGCTGCGCCGCTCTGGGGGTGCCGATGGCCCTGGCCACCAGCAGCTCCAGGGCGGCGGTGGCGGTGAAGGCTGCGCCCCATCCCTGGCTGAACATGATCAGGGTGCGCGTGCATGGCGACGATCCGGAGCTGGCCGCCGGCAAGCCGGCACCGGATGTGTTTCTGCTGGCCGCCGCTCGGCTCGGGCTGGACGCGAGGCAATGCTGGGCCTTTGAGGATTCGCCTGCCGGGGCCCGCAGTGCCCTGGCCGCCGGCTGCACGGTGCATGTGCTGGCCCCCGCCAACCTGGAGGCCGGCAGCCGGGAACGCCTCTATCCCGGCATCGGACGCTTCCTCAACACCCTGGCGGAGGTGACGTTGGGCTAGCGACCGGCCGGACGGGCGTCGTCAGTAGAGGCGGCTGAGCACGAAATCGGGCAGGGCCCGCAGGGCGCTGCGGGGTTCGGATGGTGGCAGCCAGTCGATGGCTTCACCGGCCTCGCGGGCAAACCGCTCGGCGAGGGCGCGGGAACGGGGAATGGCCTCGCAGCTCCGCACCAGCTCCAGGGCCTGCTCCAGATCTCCGGTCTCGCTGAACTCCCGCTCGATCAGGCCGGCCAGGGCCGGCCGCTCCCCCAGGGCATAGAAGGCCGGGGCGGTGAGATAGCCGGAGGCCAGATCGCTGGCGGCGGGCTTGCCCAGCTGCTGGTCGCTGGCGGTGAAATCCAGGATGTCGTCCACCACCTGAAAGGCCAGACCCAGCTGGCGACCGAAGCGGTAGAGGGCATCGAGGCGATCCGGATGGAGCCCACTCAGCACACCGGCGGCCCGGGCGCTGTTGGCCATCAGGGAGGCGGTTTTGCAATAGCTCTTTTCGAGGTAGGTCTCGAAGCTCTGGCCCGTGTCGTAGCGGAACAGGCTCTGGCGCACTTCGCCGTCGGCCAGATCCATGATCACGCGGCTGAGCAGCTTGACCACCTCGAGGTTGTCGAGGTTGGCCAGATGCCAGCTGGCCTGGGCGAAGAGGAAATCACCGGCCAGCACCGCCACCCGGTGGTTGAAGCGGCTGTGCACCGTGTCCACCCCCCGGCGGGTGGCGGCCCCATCCACCACGTCGTCGTGCACCAGGGAGGCCGTGTGGATCATCTCGGTGATCTCGGCCAGGCGGCGATGACGGGGCCCGAGCTCGCCGGAGCCATCGATGGCCCGCGACAGCAGCAGCACGATGCCTGGCCGCAGCCGCTTGCCACCAGCCGAAAACAGATGCTCGGCAGCGGCCTGGAGGATCGGGTGGCCGGCGCCGATCAGGCTGCGCAGGTCGGCCAGCAGAGCATCGAGGTCTGCCTCGACGGGCTGAAGCAGCTCTGCAACCGTTGCCACAAACCCTCCGCTGTGGGTTGATCCTAGAAGGCCCGCACCGTCCACCGCTGGGCGCTCAGTCGGTGTCCCGCAGGCAGATCCGCTCCACCCCGGGCTGGAAATTCAGCCACACCGCCGCGGACTTCGCGAAGGCGTCGGCACAGCCGGTGACGCACAGCCGGGTGCGCTCCATCGGGGTCGGCACCGGCTCATCGATCCGCTCCCCCTCCGGCACATCGCCGAGGCTGGCCAGCAGCGGTCCCAGCCGCTGCACCGCCGCCTCCGCCGGATCCACCAGCCGCACCTCCGGCGGCAGCAGTTCGCTCAGCAGGGGCCGCAGCAGGGGGTAGTGGGTGCAGCCCAGCACCACCGTGTCCACGCCAAGCTCCAGCAGGGGACGGACATAGTCGCGGGCGGCGGCCTGCAGCGCCGGGGCGTGCAGATCACCGGCCTCAATCAGGGGCACGAAGGCCGGGCAGGCCACCTCCAGCACCCGGGCATGGGGACGGATGGCATGGATGGCGCGCCGATAGGCGCCGCTGGCGGCCGTGGCCTTGGTGGCCAGCACCCCTACCCGCTCGCTGTCAATCGCGGCGGCGACGCTGTCGATCAGCCCCACCACGGGCACCCCCGCCTCGGCCACCGCCACGTCGAGGGCCAGGGCATTGGAGGTGTTGCAGGCCATCACCAGCACCCCCACCCCCTGCAGCCGCAGCCAATGGACCACCTCCCGGGCGATGGCCCGGATGTCGTCCGGGCTGCGCTCGCCATAGGGCACCCGGGCGGTGTCGCCCAGGTAGAGGCAGGCGGAATGGGGATGGCGGGCATGCACCTGGCGCAGCACCGTGAGGCCCCCCAGGCCGCTGTCGAACAGGCCCACCAGCAGGCTCATCGCTGCTCCTGGAGGTAGACGAGCATGCCGTTGGCCAGGGCGATGGCCAGGCGGCGCCGATGGTTCGGATCGGCCAACCGGGGGGCGTCGAGAGAGCCGGTGACAAACCCCATCTCCACCAGGGCGGAGGGCATCACCGTGCGGCGGATCACAAAGAAGCGGGCGGTGCGCACCCCTCGATCCGGGCTGCCCGGGGAGACGGCAAGCAGCTGTTGCTGCAGCGCGGCCGCCAGGTCGCGGGAGCGGCTGGAACCGCCCTCGAAATAGAAGGTTTCGATGCCGTTCACATCCGGGCGGCCCAGGCTGAGGGCGTTGGCATGCACGCTCACAAAGGCATCGGCATCGCTGGCATTCGCCAGGGCCACCCGGGGCGGCAGGTCGACATCCACCTCGCTGGTGCGGGTGAGCACCACGTCCACACCCCGGACCTGGAGCAATCGTGCCAACTGCAGGCTCACATCGAGCACCACATCCGTTTCGCGCAGACCGTCGATGCCCACGGCGCCGGGATCGGGGCCGCCATGGCCGGGATCGATCACGACGCGGAACCGACCCCGGGGCACCACGGGCAGACCGTCGGCCGAGAGCGGTGTGCCCGCCGTGGGGAACCGGGCCGGGGCGGAACCGTCCAGGCGGGGCTCGGGCCGGCGCCACGCCACCGCATTGAAGTCGCCCTCCCCCAGGGCGGGGAGAGCGGTGCCGGCCAGCCCCGGAAAGTCCATGGTCCAGCGATCGCGGGCCGTCCCCACCAGGCGCAGGGTCTGGGGATTGAGGCTGGTGCCGGGGACGAACTCCAGCACCAGACGGGTGGTCTGGTCATCGGGGCGCCCGATGCGCACCTCCTTCAGGAGACCGCCGCCGGGGATGGTGCGACTGCGGCTGGGGGCGCCGGGCAGGTCGATCCACACCCGCGGCCCCCGCAGCGCCCCACCGGCCTCGTAGAAGGCCAGGGGTGCCACATCCGGCGTGGTGCGCAGCTCCAGGGCCCCCCTGGCACTGAGGCGCCAGGCCCCGAGGCTGGAGGCCAGGGCCGGCGAGGCCGCCAGCAGCTGCAGCCCAGGCAGCAGGGCGAGCAGCAGCCGAACCAGCCGCCGTGGTGGGGGGGCCTGCGGCGCCATGGCGCGGCTCAGAACAGGCCCGGCCGGCGGTGCTGCAGGCTTGGCATCTGGGCCCGCACCCGCTGGACATGGCCCAGGTCGATCGGCGCCACCGCCAGGCCAGGGGCCACGCCGGCATCGGCCAGCACCGTGCCCCAGGGGTCGATCACCAGGGCATGGCCATGGGTGGCGCGGCGGTCGTGGTTCAT
>JBJTWP010000069.1:0-10003 GCA_046081805.1 Cyanobacteriota bacterium | reverse complement strand
CCGGCGGCCTGCGCCTGCTGCAGCCGGCTGGCCAGCTCAGGGGTGATCGAGCCGCCGTCGCGGGCCGCCAGAACCTGCTGACGGCGGCGGTGCCAGCAGGGTTCCGCCCGGAAGTCCTTGAGATACCGGGGCCCCAGCCAGCCCGGGTCGGCATCGAAGGGCTTGCGGCGCAGCGCCCGCCGGCAGAACAGGCTGACCCGGGCGCCCCGCCGGATGGCCCCCAGGGCCAGATGGGCGCTGGTGAGGCCGCCGACGACGATCACCAGCTGCTGTCCCGCCAGACCCGGGCAGGCACCGAGGTCGAGGTTGTGGCTGTGTTGCAGGGCGTCGGCCGGGTAGGGGTCCTCGATGGCCCGGACCCAGCCCGGCAGCACCGGGGCCTCGGCCCCGGTGGCGATGACCAGCCGCCGGGGGGCCAGAACCGAACCATCGCTCAGATCCAGCTCCAGGGCCATGTCCCCGGCGGGAGCGAGCCGGATCCGCTCGACCGCCACGGCCTGCACCCGGTCGGCCAGCTGGAAGTCGGCCACGACGCTGCGGCAGAAATCGGAGAACAGCTGCGTGTGGGGAAGGCCGTAGGGACCCTCAAGCTCGGCCCCGCGCTGGCGCTCCTGGGCGAAACGGCACAGGGCGTGGGGATTGGGATGGGGATGGTGGGGAGAGGGGAACGCAGCCAGGGAATCTCGTAGCGGCGCATCTGGGTGTTCCAGCGCTCCAGCCAGGTGCCACTGGGGTCGAGCACCCGCAGCCGCCGGCGCCACTGGGGCCGCTTCTGCAGCAGCAGACAGCAGAGGGTGAGGGCCTGGGGACCGGACCCGGCGACCACCAGCTCAGCCATGGCGGTCGGGGGTGGCCCGCTGCCGTGGAGACAGGGGCCCCAGCGGGGCGGTCGGGCCGTGAGAGGGGATGGCGGAATGGAGCGGAATGACAACCATTCTCACATCATCACCCCGTTCTGTCGCCTGTCCCTGGGCGTCAGCCAGGGCCACAGGCGCCGGATTCGATGACTGACGCGACAGTTTCGGCCCGGACGCGGTGCCAAGAATGAGAATGACTTTCATTCCTGACTTCATGGGCGGCACCGGCAGCGTCAGCGCCTGGGAGGAGGCTCTCCTCGTGGCGATGATCCAGTACCCCGTCCCCGTGATCAAAGGCCCCGCGGACATCCAGACCCAGGTGGATCAGATCTGCAAGGCGGTCGCCACCACCAAGGCCGGCTACCCCGATCTCGATCTGGTGGTGTTCCCGGAGTACTCCACCCAGGGACTCAACACCGCCATCTGGACCTACGACGAGATGCTGCTGCGGATCGACTCTCCCGAGATCGACCGCTTCCGCAAGGCCTGCAGGGACAACGACGTCTGGGGGGTTTTCTCCCTGATGGAGCAGAACGACGACCCCAGCCTGCCGCCCTTCAACACGGCTATCATCATCAATTCCCAGGGCGAGATTGCCCTGCACTACAGAAAGCTGCAGCCCTGGGTGCCGAGCGAACCCTGGTCGCCGGGGAACTACGGCATGCCGGTCTGCGAGGGACCCAAGGGTTCCAGGCTGGCGGTCTGCATCTGCCACGACGGCATGTTCCCCGAACTGGCCCGGGAGGCCGCCTACAAGGGGGCCAATGTCTACATCCGCATCTCCGGTTACTCCACCCAGGTCAACGACCAGTGGATCTGGACCAACCGCACCAACGCCTGGCAGAACCTGATGTACACCATCTCGGTCAACCTGGCCGGGTATGACGGGGTCTTCTACTACTTCGGAGAAGGCACCGTCTGCAATTACGACGGCAACGTCCTGCAACAGGGCCACAGAAACCCGTGGGAGATCGTCACCGCCGAGCTGTTCCCCCGCCTGGTGGACAAGGCGCGGGAGAACTGGGCTCTGGAGAACAACATCTTCAACCTGGGCTGCCGCGCCTATGTGGGCAAACCCGGTGGGGAGAATGAGAACTACCTCACCTGGGTCAGGGATCTGGCCAACGGCTGCTACGAGCTCCCCTGGGACGAGAAGATCAGGATCAGGGACGGCTGGAAGTACTACCCGGAGGGCGTCAAGCTGGGGCCCATCAGCCAGGCCGGCCTGCCCGGCTGACCCAACCCCGGGCGGCCATGGCGGAGGAGCCTCAGGCCCCTGCCGCCACCAGCCCGGAGTGCCGGATCAGGGCCTCCGGGCTGGGGGGCCGGCCCCGGAAGGTCTCGAACACCTCGCCGGGATGGCGGCTGCCGCCGAGGCTGAGCACCGTCTCGCGGAAGCGGCGGCCGGTGGCCTGGATCGCCGCCTCGTTCTCCAGTCCCACCTCCTCGAAGGCGCCGAAGGCATCGGCGCTCAGCACCTCGGCCCACTTGTAGGAGTAGTAGCCGGCGGAATAGCCGCCGGCGAAGATGTGACCGAAGGAGCAGAGGAAGGCGTCCTCCTCGATCGGCTCCAGCACGGTGGTGGTGGCGGCGATCTCCCGCCGGAGCTGATCGGGGGTGAGGCCGCAGTCGGGGGTCCAGCGGCTGTGGAGCCGCAGATCGGTGAGGGCGAAGTGCACCTGCCGCAGGGTGGCGGAGCCGGCCATGAAGGTGCGGGCGGCCAGCAGCTTCTGGTATTCGGCCTCCGGCAGGGGCTCGTCGTTCTGCCAGTGGCGGGCCATCCCCATCAGGGTGGGCCGGTCGTAGCACCAGTTCTCCATGAACTGGCTGGGCAGTTCCACCGCGTCCCACTCCACGTTGTTGATGCCGGCCGCCTGGGGCCGCTCCACCGTGGTGAGCATGTGCTGGAGCCCATGGCCGAACTCGTGGAACAGGGTTTCCACCTCGTCGAAGGTCATCAGGCTGGGGGTGGCCCCCACCGGCGGGCTCTGGTTGCAGATCAGGTAGGCCACCGGCAGCACCGCTTCGCCGGCCCGGTTGCGGGAGCGGCCCAGGCACTCATCCATCCAGGCACCGCCCCGCTTGCTGCCCGGTCGGCTGAAGGGATCGAGGTAGAAGCCGGCCAGGGGTGCGCCGCTGGCCCCATCGAGCACGCGGAAGTAGCGCACCTCCGGATGCCAGGTGGGGGCCTCACCGGGGTCGGTGCTCACGATGCGGATGTCGAACAGGCGCTGGCACAGCCCGAAGAGTCCCTGGAGCACCTGCTCCAGCGGGAACCAGGGGCGCAGGGCCTCGGCATCGAGCTCGAAGCTCTCCTGGCGCAGCACCTCGGCCCAGAAGCTCACGTCCCAGGGTTTGAGCTCACTGGCCTCGGGCGCGCCATGGCGGGCGGCGCAGGCCCGCAGGGCGTCGAGCTCCAGCTGGGCCGCCGGGTAGGCCGCGGCGCGCAGTTCCTCGAGCAGCTGCTCCACCTCGGCCACCGAGCCGGCCATCTTGCTGGCCAGGCTCACCTCGGCCCAGTTGGCGTAGCCGAGGCGTTGGGCCTGCTCGAGCCGCAGGGCCAGGATCCGCTCGACCAGGGGCCAGTTGTTGAGCTCGCCGCTGGAGGCGCGGGCCACCTGGCCGCGGTACACCGCTTCGCGCAGATCGCGGCGCTGGCTGTACTTGAGGAAGGGCATCACCCGCGGCATGTCGAGCCCCATCAGCCAGGGGCCCTCCGCCGCTGTGGCAGCCCCATCCCCCGCCTGGCGGGCGGCCTGGGCCAGCAGCTGCCTGAGGCTCTCGGGCAATCCCGCCACCTCGGCGGGGTCGCTGAGCTTCAGGGTCCAGCTGTTGGTGGCATCCAGCACGTGGTTGCCGAAGTCGCTGGCGAGCCTGGCCAGCTCGGTGGTGGTGGCGTTGAAGGCCTCCTGTTCGGCCCCCTCCAGCCCCACACCGCGCAACTGCATGTCGCGCAGCTCGGCCGCCAGGATCCGGCGCTGGGTGCCATCGAGCCGATCGGCCTGGCCCTGCAGCGCCTCCACAGCCCGGTAGATCACGCGCGACTGGCCGACCCGGCTGCCGAAGGCCACCACGGCGGCCTGCTGGTTCTGGTGGGCCTGCCGCAGTTCGGGGGTGTTGCACACGCCGTTGAGGTGGCCCACCACCCCCCAGCTCCAGCGCAGCCGCTCACCCAGGTGATGCAGCGGCTCCATCACCGCCTCCCACTCCAGGCGGGCGCCAGCGCCGTCGGCCTCGCTGAGGCGCTCCTCCAGGGCGGTTTCCAGGGCTGACAGCTCGCTGTTCAGCTCCTCCAGCAGCACGGGAATTCCCTGGTTCACCTGTTCCGGGGTGATCGCGTCAAAGCGGGGCAGCCCCTCTCCGATCAGCACCGGCAGGACTGGAGCAGGGGTGGCGCTGGGGGAACAGCTCATGGCGAGGGGCCGTCTCAACGGCGCTGGACGGGTCAGTCTTCAGTATCCCCAAGTGGATGCCGAAGGCGAATCCGCCCGCTGGCTCCCAGTGCCGCCCTGCCATGATTTGAGCAGCCAGTTGCCGCCGCTTGACGCCCTTGCTTTGAATCCTTCAAGGCCAGTCCGAATCACCCCAGGGCAGGATGGCCCCGCTGACGACGGCTTGGTGGCCTCTCCGTGGCGGCCTGATCCACAGCCTGATCCACAGCCTGATCCGCAGCTGTTTGAGCAGGTCATGCGCCATGCCGGCATCGCCATGGCCCTGGCCACGGCCGACGGCCGGTTGCTTGAGGTGAACCCGGCGCTGTGCCGGATGCTGGGTCGCTCGGAGGCCAGCATCCGGCAACTCGCCCTCGGGGAGCTCAGCCACCCCGATGACCTGGGGTCGAGCCTGCCGCTGCTGGAGGAGATCACGGCGGAGAGGTGCCAGAGCGTTCAGATCGAGCAGCGCTTTCTGCATGGGGAGGGCCATGCGATCCGCTGCCAGGTGTCGGTTTCCGGCCTGCGCCGCGAAGACCGCTAGCTGTTCATCATCCAGGCGGTGGAGCTGCCTGGGCACCGGGAGCGGCACCAGCCCCTGGCTGATCAGGCGCTCCGACAGCGGTTGGCGGGACAGACCGATCCGCTGACGGGTCTGCCCAGTCGGGTGGTGCTCCTGGAGCGCATCGACGCCACCCTGCGCGGTGCAGATCACCGCGCAGGGTGGCTGGCCGTGCTGAGCGTCGGCATGGATGGACTCTCCCAGGTGAACCATGCCCTCACCCATCGGGCCGGGGACCAGCTGCTGGCCACGGTGGCCAGTCGCCTGGTGGAGGCCCTGGATGAGGGTCAGGCCGTGGCGCGGGGCACGGGTGACACCTTCATCGTGTACCTCGATCAACTCCCTGAGCCGGAGCAGGCGGGCCGCAGCGCCGAACGGCTGCGGCTGGCCATCAAGGGCACCATCAACTTTGAGGGGCACCCGATCAATCCATCGGTGAGCATTGGCGTGGCGGTGGCCGGCGCAGCCCTGGCCATGGCTCCATCCGCTGATGAGCTGCTGCGTGACGCCACTCTCGCCATGCGCCAGGCCACCAGCCTGGGCCGTGATCGCTGGTCCTTTGCCGATCCCGACCTGGCCATCCGGGCCCGGGCGGCGCTGCGGCTTCAGGAGGACCTGCGCCTCGCCCTCGATGCCGGCGAACTTGAGGCCTGGTTCATGCCGCTGGTGGATCTCGGCAATGCCGGCCTGCAGGGCTTTGAGGCGCTGGTGCGCTGGCAGCGGCGGGATGGCCGCCTGGAGCTGCCCGACATGTTCCTTCCCTGCGCCCGCCGCGGCAGGCTGGCCGAGGCGATCGACCTTCAGATGCTGCGCCAGAGCATCGATGCCCTGGCCGCCTGCACGAGCGCCTGATCGTTGCGGCCAACCTGTCGGCCGAGACCCTGGCGCGGGCCGATCTGGCAGCACTGCTGCAGCGCTGGCTGGAGGAGAAGGGCGTGGCTCCGCAGCGCCTGCACCTGGAGATCACCGAAACGGCCCTGATCACCCTGGGCCCCGAGGTGAACGCCACGATCCAGGGGGTGGCGGCCCTCGGTGTGCGTTGGTTGGTGGACGACTTCGGCACCGGCTTTTCCTCGATCAGCCATCTGCGCGACCTGCCGATTCACAGCCTGAAGCTCGACCAGTCGTTCACCGATGGCTTGCGCAGGGGCGATCAGAAGAACGTGCGGCTGGTGCAGGCCCTTGCGGGTCTGGCCGAGGGCCTGGGCCTGGACACGGTGGCGGAGGGCATCGAGTCCGCCGAGGAGGCCGCCTCCCTGCGGGATCTGGGCTGGCGCTGCGGTCAGGGCTGGTATTTCGGCAAGGCTGCGCCGCTGCGGGATTGGCGCTGGCAGGCCCTGGCCTCCTGCTCAATCGCGGCCCCCCGGCCCCCCTCCGGCAGTCGCAGCCGCTGGGCCCTGGCCGTCACCGACCACGTGCCGGTGGGTCTCTTCGCGCTGCGGTTGACGGGGGGGCGCCACCCCGAGTTTGTCTTCGTGAGCCGTCGCTGGCTGGAGATGCTGCAGCTGGAGCGGGAGCAGGTGATGCGCCATCCCGCAGCGCTGCTCTCCAGGGTGCATCCGGAGGATCGTCCTGGCCTGATCCAGCTGTGGCAGCAGCATGGGATCCGCAACGAGCCGCTGATCTGGGAGGGGCGCCTGCGGGCCGCCGCCCCCAGCTGGCTGTTGCTGGAGGCCACCCCGCTGCTGCAGGACGACGGCAGCTGCATCTGGCAGGGCGTGATCAGTGACATCACCGCTCGCAAAAAGTAGGAACTGCATCTGCAGCGCCTCCTGGATGAGGCACCCATCCCGATCGCCATCCAGGAGCTGGGCGGCGAGGATCCGCGGATCACGTTTGTCAACCAGCAGTTCCGCCACTGCTTTGGCTACGACCTCACCAGCATTCCCCGACTCTCCGAGTGGGCCCGACTGGCCTATCCCGATGCGCAGCAACGGGAAACGGTGTTCCTGAACTGGAATGCCGGTGTCGCCAAGGCCCTGGCCGGGTTGGACGTGGTGGTGCCCCTGGAGGCTGAGATCACCACCGCAGACGGCAGTGTGCGCCTCGGGCTGTTTACGGCCGTGCTGCTCGGCGATACGGAGATGGTGATTTCCGTAATGGACATCACAGCCTGGCGTCAGGCGGAGCGCCAGCTGCGCGAAGCCCACGCCTCCCTGGCGGAGACGGCCCTGGCGATCACCTAGGCCATCCCGGTGGGGACTTACACGATGGTGCAGCCCCCCGATGGCGGGCTGGCCAAGTTCTCCTTCATGAGTGAGCGCTTTCTGCAGATCTGCGGCCTGATTCGAGAGCAGGCTGCGGCCGATCCAATGCGGGCGTTTGCCTGTGTTCACCCAGATGATTATGACGACTGGCTGCAACTCAACATTGAAGCCTTTCAGCACAGGCAACCATTTTATGGAGAGTGTCGGGTGGTGGCGGACGGCATTGTGCGTTGGATCAGCGCCGAATCCGTTCCCCGCCCCCTGCCTGACGGCAGTACGGTCTGGGAAGGCGTCCTGATTGACATCACCAAGCAGCGTCAGACCCTCGCCGCCTTGGCCTCCTCCGAGGAGCATTTCCGTCTGTTGGCGGAAAATTCCAGCGATGTGGTGTTTCGTCTGGCCGATGACGGCCGCGTCCTCTGGGTCTCGCCCTCGCTCACGCCGGCCCTGGGCTGGCATCCCGACGAATGGATCGGCCAGAGGGGAATCGAGTTCCTGGTTCACCGGGGTGAGGCTGACCACTACCGCACGAATCTTCAGACCCTGCACAGCGGAGCAGGGGCCACACTGGCTCGCGATCAGATTCGCGCCAAGGATGGATCCATCCACTGGATTGAGACCCATGCAGGTCCCTATCGGAATGCCCGTGGCGAGGTGGATGGCATTGTGGCCAGCTTTCGCGTTGTCGATCAACAGGTTGCTGCTGAGCAAGATTTGATGATCAGCGAAGAACGCTATCGCTTACTGGCGGAAAATGCTCGTGATGTGATCCGGACGATGGAGGTCGATAGTCGGTTTAGCTATAATAGTCCATCGATGTTACAGCTACGTAAATTTAGACCAGAAGAGGCAATCGTTCAGCCTATTGAGCAGATTCATCCCCCTGATTCCCTGCGCTGATCGAGGGCTTACTTCCGTCAGTTGCTGGATGATCTAGGCAATGGTCGGCAGCCTGAGCCTTTTCGAGGTGAGCTAGAGTATATTCGTCGGGATGGCTCCACCATTTGGACGGACGTGATTGCCCTGCCGCTCTTTGATCAACAGGGTTCATTTCAGGAGTTGCTTGGTGTCAGCCGGGACATCAGTGAACGCAAGCGATATGAACATCAGCTGATGGAGGCCAATCAGCAGCTTCAACTGCTGGCGATTACCGACGGTCTCACAGGTATCTGGAACCGCCGTCATCTCGAGGCTTTGATTCGTGAGTCAATCCAGCGAGCAGACCGTTATGGTGAGCCGCTCAGCCTGATTCTCTGCGATATTGATAACTTCAAGGCAATTAATGATCACTTTGGCCACCAAGTTGGCGATGAGGTGCTGATGGAGTTCTGTCGGCGCATTCGCAATAAACTGCGTCGCAGTGATCACTTCGGACGCTGGGGTGGCGAAGAATTCCTGATCTTGTTACCCCACAGCGATGGCCGTGCCGGCTATGTGCTGGCGGAACAATTGCGGCAGTTGATCGTGGAGACAGCTTTTGTGTCAGTCGGTCAGGTCTCGGCCAGCTTCGGCGTGGCCCAGCGGAGACGCCATGAACCGGAGCCAGAGTGGGTGCGGCGCGTGGATGACATGCTCTATGCCGCCAAACAGGGCGGACGCAATCAGGTGACGCTGGCATCAGGTTGATCTGGCATCAGGGCGATTTGACATCAGCAGGTTGATCGCCACACGCATCGCCGTCCATGGGCCCGAGTCCAAGCGATCACCCGGCAACCATCAGGCCAGGGTGACAAGACGCTACACCCCCTCCAGCCTTCAGCTCAGCCGAAGGTCGGAAGTCTGGTCGCCACCATCAGGGCGCTGCGGCTCAGTTCGTTGGCCAGGGCATTGGTGCTGGCTTCGTAGAAGTCAATCGCCACCCTGGGCCAGAAGCCGATGACCAGGGTGGGCACCAGCAGGGTGAGGCCGATCACCAGCTCCCGCGGATTCATGTCGCCCAGAACGGCCAGAGCGGGAATCCTCGGACCAAAAAACACACGCCGGCAGAGGCTGAGCAGATAGACCGGCGTCAGCACAAGACCAATGGCCGCGAGCACGATCGCCACCACTCGGAACCCGAGGGTGAAGCGGTCGCTCTCGGTGAGTCCGAGAAACACCGTGATCTCGCTCACGAAGCCACTCATGCCGGGCAGGGCGAGGGAGGCGAGGGAGCTGGCCACGAAGAAGGCGAAGGTGATCGGCAGCACCTTGGCCAGGCCTCCCATGTTGGGAATGGACAGGGTCTTGGTGCGCTCATAGAACACGCCCGTGACGAAGAACATGGCGGCAGCAATCAGGCCATGGCTGATCATCTGGAGCATGGCGCCGCTCATCCCCAGGGCATCAATGGCGCCGATTCCCACCAGCACGAAGCCCATGTGGCTCACGGAGCTGCAGGCAATGCGGCGTTTGACGTTGTCCTGGGCAAAGGCGTTGAGGGCTCCGTAGATGATGTTCACGATGCCCAGCACAACCAGGGCCGGGGCCAGGGTGAGATGGGCATCGGGCAGCATCTGGACGTTGAACCTGAGCAGGGCGTAGCCACCCATCTTGAGCAGCACGCCCGCCAGCAGCATGGACACCGGGGCATTCGCCTCACCATGGGCATCGGGCAACCAGGTGTGCAGCGGGAACATCGGCAGCTTGACGCCGAAACCCACGAGGAATCCCAGATAACAGAGCAGGCTAAAGCTGCCGCCCGGTGAGCGCGCGGCCAGCTCGCTGAGGTTGAGGGTGAAGGGACCATTCAGCGCCAGGGCCAGACCACTCACCAGGATCAACAGCGAGGCTGTGGCGGTGTAGATGATGAATTTGGTCGCCGCATATTTGCGCTGCTGACCTCCCCAGATCGCGATCAGCAGATAAACCGGCACCAGCTCCAGTTCCCAGGCCAGGAAGAACAGCAGGAAGTCCTGGGAGAGGAACACCAGCGCCTGGGCTGAGGCCTGCACCAACAGCAGGGCGAAG
>JBJTWP010000068.1:0-21259 GCA_046081805.1 Cyanobacteriota bacterium | reverse complement strand
TGTGCCGCCGCCGCCTGGCCCAGCGCCGATCTGGTGGTCACCGGCATCGTGGGCTGCGCCGGCCTGCTGCCCACCCTGGCCGCCATCCGCGCCGGCAAGGATCTGGCCCTGGCCAACAAGGAAACCCTGATCGCCGCCGGGCCCGTGGTGCTGCCGGAGCTGGAGAGATCGGGCAGCCGCCTGCTGCCGGCCGATTCCGAGCACTCCGCCATCTTCCAGTGCCTGCAGGGCACCCCCTACGCCGAAACGGCGCGCCTCAGCACCGGCACCCCCACCCCGGGCCTGCGCCGCATCCAGCTCACCGCCAGCGGCGGCGCCTTCCGCGACTGGGACCCGGCCGATCTGCCCAAGGCCACCGTGGCCGATGCCACCAGCCACCCGAACTGGAGCATGGGCCGCAAGATCACGGTGGATTCGGCCTCCCTGATGAACAAGGGGCTGGAGGTGATCGAGGCCCACTACCTGTTCGGCCTCGATTACGACCACATCGAGATCGTGATCCATCCGCAGTCGATCATCCACTCGATGGTGGAGCTGGCCGATTCCTCGGTGCTGGCCCAGCTGGGCTGGCCCGACATGAAGCTGCCGATCCTCTACTGCCTCAGCTGGCCCGAGCGGCTGGCCACCCCCTGGCGCCGCCTCGATCTCACCGAGGTGGGCTCGCTCACCTTCCGCAAGCCCGATCCGGCCAAATACCCCTGCATGGAGCTGGCCTACGCCGCCGGCCGTGCTGGCGGCACCATGCCAGCGGTGATGAACGCCGCCAACGAGCAGGCGGTGGCGCTGTTCCTGGAGGAGCAGGTGCACTTCCTCGACATCCCGCGCCTGATCGAGCGGGTGTGCGACCGCCACCGGGCCGACCTGATGGCCAATCCCTCCCTGGAGGATGTGCTGGCCGTGGATGGCTGGGCCCGCCAGGCGGTGCGCGAGGCCATAGCCCGGCTCAGCGCCATGACCCCGGCGGCGCTGCCGGCTTGAGTCCGCCTGCGATGCCCAGCCCTGCGACCGCAACCCAGCCGATCCTGATCAGCCACCACCTGCTGCTTTGCGCCACCCCCAGCAAGGCGCTCTGCTGCCCTGACCCAGCCCTGGGGGCCGCCAGCTGGGACAGGCTCAAGCGCCTGGTGCGCGACCTGGGCCTGGAGGATCCCGCCCGCTCGGAAGGAATCGTGCTGCGCAGCAAGGCCGACTGCCTGCGCATCTGTGCCGACGGGCCGATCCTGCTGATCTGGCCCGAGGGCATCGTCTACGGCGGCGTGACGCCGGAGCGGCTTGAGCGGATCGTGCGGGAGCACGTAGTCGGCGGAACCGCGATTGAACCCTGGATCCTGGGGCGCTACAGGCTCTCACCCGGCAGGGAAGGGGCAACGGGTGCTGGGGCAACGGGGCCTGGGGTTGGGTCCGTCAGGGCCGACGGGTTGGGTCGGTCCGTCGTCAGCGCCCAGGCTCAGCTGGGACTGGGTGACCAATGCCGTGGCGTGGCTTGACCCCATTAGCCATGCTGCCTACGGTCTGAGGGATGCTGGCCTTGATGTGCGCCATCCGTTGCAGCCCTGGTGGTCAGCTCCCCTGATCCAGGTCCTGGGTCTACCCGCTCTGCTGGTTGGGCTCGGCGGCTGCGGCAAGCCCCCGCCGCCCCCGCCACCGCCGTCGTTTTCGCTGATCAGCCCGACGCGGCAGACCTTCACCGACCAGGCCACGTACCAAAGCACATTGGAGTCGATCGCCAACGTACCGCTGGCGGCGGAGATCGATGGTCGCATCGTGGCCATGTCGATGCGGGAAGGCCAGATGGTGCGCCCGGGGGATCCCTTGTTCCGCCTCGATCAGATCCAGCTGCAAGCCAGCGTGGCGGCTAATCAGGCCGAAGCCCGCAATGACTACGTGAACGCCGAGCGCTACATCTTCCTCAACCAGCAGGGCGCTGTCTCCACCAAGGACCGCGATGCCTACGTCACCCGGGCGATCGCCAGCGCAGAGCAGGTGAAGGCCCGCACTGCCACCCTCGCCTACAAGGATGTCAAGGCTCCGATCGGTGGCATGGTGGGCAACATCCAGCACAAGCTGGGTGCTGTGGTGCGGAGCGGTGAGACGATCACGTCCATTGTCGACAACAGTCGCCTCTGGGCACGGCTGGATGTGCCGGGCGAGCTGGCCTATCGCGTCAGGCTGGGCATGCCGGTGGAACTGCAGGCGCCCGACAAGCCGGAGCTGAGGGCGATGGGCTCGGTGACGTTCATCGCCCCATCGCTGGATCGGCGCACCCAGACCCTGCTCGTGAAGGCCACGTTCGCCAATCAAGACGGTGCGCTTCGCGATCAGCAGCGGGTTCAGACGACCCTGCGCTTCGGCAGTGGTGAGCAGCTGGCGATTCCCGAGGCGGCTGTGTTGCTCCAAGCCGGACAGACTTTTGTGTTCCGGGCGGTCGCCCCTCAGCAGGCCGAACGTCTGATCGGGGCACCGCTGAACCCGGTCCCGCCGGTCGGTTCCCTGGTGGCGGTGCAGACGCCGGTGACGCTCGGCAGCCTGGAAGGGGGACAGTACGCCGTGCTCAAGGGCCTGGGTGCCCATGACGCCGTGGTGCTGGGCAACCTGGCCCAGCTGCGCAGCGGCATGGTGATTCCACGCCGATGAGTCTTTCCGACACCTTCATTCGCCGGCCGGTGCTCAGCACCGTCTGCAGCATCCTGATTCTGATGGCCGGCGTGATCGCCCTGCCATTGCTGCCGATCGAGAACCTGCCGAACATCGCGCCACCCACGATTCAGGTGACGGCCAACCTGCCCGGTGCCGATGCGATCACTGTGGAGAGCGCCGTGACCGGTCCCCTGGAGGAGCAGATCAACGGCGCACCGGGAATGGACTACATCAGTTCCAACAGCACCAGCCAGGGAGTCAGCCAAATCAATGTGGTGTTCCAGGCAAACACCGATCCAGACATTGATCAGGTGAATGTGCTGAACCGGGTGCAGACCGCCTCAGCCCAGTTGCCGGAACAAGTGAATTCCCAGGGTGTCACGGTGCAGCAGACAGCCACCAGCTATCTGTTGGTGTACAACCTCACGTCCAGCCAGGGTCAGTTCAGCCGCGAATACCTGAATGGCTTGTATCAGCTCAACCTTGCCTATCCGCTCAGCCGGGCCGAGGGTGTGGGGCAGGTCACGGTGTTCGGCGCCAGTGAGCCTGCCTTCAGGCTGTGGGTTGATCCAGCGAAGCTCACCCGGTTCAACCTCACAATCCTTGACGTGGAGAACGCTCTCCGCTCCCAGAACCAGATCGTGGTGGCCGGCAGCATCGGCGGCCCCCCGGCATCGCCGACGAACCCCACCAACCTGCCGATCCTGGTGCAGGGCAATCTGCGCACAGTGGAGGAGTTCGAGAACCTGGTGCTGGCGCGCGGTTCCACCGGCAGCCTGAGCGACACGGGGCCGGACGGTAGCTTGATCCGCCTGCGCGATGTGGGATGGGCCCAGTACGCCTTTCAGAATTTCAATCAGGCGGCGATCAACGGCATTTCTGGGCATCCCTGCGTGGGCTTTGGGGTGATCCAGCTGCCCGGAAGCAACGCCATCACCACGGCGAGGGCGGTGGACCAGGTGCTCACCCAGTTCCGCAGCACCCTGCCTCCAGGGGTGACGTTGGAGAAGGTGTTTGATCAGACCGATTTCATCAACGCCTCGATCTTCGGTGCCCTCGACGCACTGCGCGATGCGGTGGTGTTGGTGCTGCTGATCATCTTCCTGTTCCTGCAGGACTGGAAGGCCACGATGGTGCCGGCTCTGGCTCTGCCGATCGCCCTGCTGGGCGCCATGATCTTCGTCAAGGCGTTTGGCTTCTCGATCAACCAGCTCACCCTGTTGGGAGTGATCCTGGCCACGGGCCTGGTGGTGGATGACGCCATCGTCGTGGTGGAGGCGGTGGAGGCCCGCATTGAAGCGGGCGATCAGCCCTTTGCGGCGGCCTCCAACGCAATGCGGGAATTGACAGGGGCAATCCTGGCCACGGCCCTGGTGCTGCTGGCGGTGTTCATCCCCGTCACCTTCTTTCCCGGTGCCACCGGTGTGATCTACCGCCAGTTCGCGCTGACCATCGTGTTCTCGATCCTGGTGAGCACGTTCAACGCCATCAGCGGCAAGCCCCTGCAATCGGCCCTGCTGCTGGGGGGCGGTAAGACCAACCCCAGCGGCCGTGCCTGGACGGGGATCGGTGCTGTCTTCGGGGCCGCCTATGGCTACCTGTTCGGGGGCTGGCTCTGGCTGCTGCTGTTCGGGGCCGTGGGGGCCCTTGTGGGTACCTATCTTCAGCCGATCTTCAGGGCCTTCAACCGACTGTTCGAGCGGATGGCCAGGGGGTATGCCGTGCTGCTGGAGCGGGCCATCCGTGGCCGCCGGCTGCTGGTGAGTGCGGTGTTCGGCGGGGTGGTGCTCACCGGCCTGGCCTTTCTGGCGATTCCTACCGGCTTCGTGCCCACGGAGGATCAGGGCTACGGGCTGGGGATCATCCAGCTACCGCCCCAGGCCTCACTGGAGCAGACGATGAAAGTCGCAGATCGGGCGCGCCAGATTCTCGCCCGGGAGCCTGATGTGGTGAGCGGTGAGTTCATCGGCGGCGCGGGCTTCAACGGCGGGGCGCTCAATCAGGGGCTGTTTTTCTTCGGGCTCAAGCCCATCGAGGAGCGCAGCGGCGCCACCCAGTCGGCCCGGGCGGTGGTGGCCCGGCTCAACCAGCAGTTCCAGACGATCGAAGGCGCCAAGGTGATGGCGCAGCAGCCGGCGGCGGTGCCGGGCTTCAGCGCCCAGGGGGGCCTGTCGTTCCAGTTCAACGATCTGAGCAACGGTGGCTACAGCTTCACCAACCTGCTTGCCATGGCCGATCAGCTGATCGAGAGGGCCAAGGCCACTGGCTCCTTCTATAACCTTTACACCCAGTTCGTGAGCGATGCACCGGTGTGGCGCATCGAACCTGACCGCGACCGCATGGCCTCGCTGCAGGTGGACTTCGGCACAGCGATGAAGGTTCTGGGGGCAGTGAACGGCGGCGTGTTTGTGAACCAGACCTACGAAAACGGTCAGTACCGCCAGGTGTATGTGCAGGCCGAAGGCAGCAGGCGAGAAACGATTCAGAGCCTCGAGAAGCTGTATGTGCCAGCGGCCGGCGGCGCCCAGATTCCATTGCTGAACCTGGTGACGGTGCGGCTCGACAGCGCACCGCCGATCATCAGTCACTTTGATCTCAACCGAACGGTGCTGGTCCAGGGCTTTGAGGCGATCGGCAAGAGCACGGGACAGGCCATCGATGCGCTCACGGCCACCTTCCAGCAGCTCAATCTCAGCAACATCGGCATGGACTGGTCAGCCCTCAGCCGTTCCGAGGTGGCGGCCGGCTCCCTGGCGGCCCTGGTGTTCGCCCTGGGACTGGTGGTGGTGTATCTGGTGCTCTCCGCCCAGTACGGCAGCTACATCGATCCGCTGGTGATCCTGATGACGGTGCCGTTGGCAATCCTGGGGGCCCTGCTGTTCCTGGTGCTCAACCAGCAGGTGAACAATGTCTACGCCCAGGTGGGTCTGGTGACCCTGATCGGCCTGGCGGCCAAAAACGGCATTTTGATCGTTGACCTGGCCAACCAGCGGATGGAGGCTGGCGGCTCGGATGTGGAGGCGGTGATGGGAGCGGCCCAGTCGCGCCTGCGGCCGATCCTGATGACGGCCTCGGCTGCCCTCTCGGGGTTTTTCCCCCTGGTGGTGGCCAGCGGTGCCGGCGCCATGAGCCAGCGCTCAATCGGCTCCGTGATCTTCGGGGGCCTGCTGGTGGCCACCGGGATGAGCCTGTTCGTGGTGCCGGCCTTCTATGTGCTGATGAAGCGACTGGAGACCAGCTGGTTCCCGGCCAGCGCCAGCAAACCCTCCCTGCCCGCCCCCTGATGCCACTGCCCCATCCGCCGGGCTACCGACCCCCAGGCCAGAGCCGGGTCGATCGGCGGCGGGTGCTGCTGGCCAGTGCGGTGCTCGCAGGCCTGGCGGCGCTGCTGCTCATCCTGGGGCGCCGCGCCGCCGCCCATGCCGGCAACGCCCTGCCCCACGCCTCCCAGGAGCGGGCGCTGCTGGTGGTTCTGGTGGCCGCTGGCTGCGGTGCCTGGGGCGAAACGATGCGGCAGCTGGCGGTCATCGCCCGCACGATCAAGGCTGAGGATTGAGCCAGGCCAGGCTGGGCCATTGCCAGGGAGAGGGCCTGCAGGGATCGTGATCAAGCGCATGTTCAGAATCGGTTGCCGGCAGTGTGACAAAACGCTAGTGACCCGAGCGGTTGGCAGCTAACTTCGTTAGGCCACATCTGTGGATGTCTGAGCCTTGACCTATTGCATTGGCTATTGGCTTGAGCAGGGGCTTGTGCTGGCCTCGGATTCCCGGACCAATGCCGGAGTCGACTACATCTCCAGCTACAGCAAGATGCATGTGTTCCAGCCGGGACCTGATCGGCTGTTTGTTCTGTTGGCAGCCGGCAGTTTGGCTACCACGCAAGCCGTCATCAGCTAGATTCGGCGAGATCTGGATCGACCGGCCGACCTGATGGCTGGAGCCTCCAAGGATCTGCGTCATTGCGATTATCTCTTTGAGGCTGCCTCCTATGTTGGCAGGGTCAGCCTTGCTGTCCAAAGCGAGAATGAAGTTTCCATGCAGCGTGCGGGCGCAAGCCCAGCCGCTTCCTTTATTCTGGGAGGACAGATCAGCAATGAAGCCCATGGCCTTTTTCTCGTCTATCCACAGGGCAATGCGATCATGGCCACGCGAGAAACACCCTATCTACAGATTGGAGAAAGCAAGTATGGAAAGCCACCTCTAGATAACATCGGGCATACCAATCTCTCATTGGAAGACGCTGCTCGACTCTGCCTCGTTTCAGAAGTCCTGACCCATCGCTCCAATCTCACCGTTGGTCCGCCATTCGAGTTGGCTGTGATCCCCGCAGGCAAGTTGTCGATTGCCCATCAGCTTAAATTTGAGGCTGATGATCCGATTCTGGCTTCCATGTTTTCTGTCTGGAGTGAAGCTCAGCGTGAGGCCCTGTATCGATTACCTCGTTTGCCGTGGGAGCATGAGCAGCAGGGTCAGGGGAGCTTCCGGTGAAGGACGACGTTTGCCCCCAGCCAGTGGGTTGGGTTTCAACCGGTGACCTACCGACCGAAGCCGTTGTGCGTGGGTTGGTGTCTGATGCCCACCGCCTGTTTGCCTCTGAGCAGGACGGTGGGGTGGCGTCTTACATCCCAGCCCTAGCCTCCGCCAACCGTGATCATTTTGGCATTTGCGTGGCGGCGGTTGGTGGTCAGCTATTTGAGGCCGGTGAAGCCACCCATTCCTTCAGCATTCAGAGTCTCTCCAAACCATTTCTGTTTGCCTTGATCTGTCAGGCGATTGGCGAGGAGAAAGCCCGCGATAAGTTAGGCGTCAACAGTACTGGGCTACCCTTTAATTCAGTTCTTGCCGTGGAGCGCGCCGACGACGGCCTGTCCAATCC
Source organism: Cyanobacteriota bacterium (assembly GCA_046081805.1). Lineage (GTDB taxonomy): Bacteria > Cyanobacteriota > Cyanobacteriia > PCC-6307 > Cyanobiaceae > UBA5018. Next base: position 13,747 of record JBJTWP010000068.1, on the reverse strand, counting down.
CATGGTGAATGCCGGAGCGATTGCGGCAACAAGTCTGGCGCCCGGGGATTCTGCGGATGACAAGTGGGATTTCATCCAGTCCGGCTTCTCACGGTTTGCTGGGAGGCCCTTGAGAATTGATGAGGCTACATATAAATCTGAATTGGCAACTAATCGCCGAAATGTCGGAATTGCCAACCTGCTTGAGGAACAAGAATGCATCTGGTTTGATGCTGAAGCATCCACCGATCTCTACATCCGTCAGTGTGCCTTGAGCGTCACGGCCAGGGATCTGGCGCTGATGTCGGCAACCCTCGCTAACGGTGGACGCCAACCCCTGACAGGGGAGCAAGTGATTGATCAGCTGATCTGTCAGCGGGTCTTGGCTGTGATGGTAACGGCCGGACTCTATGAGACGTCCGGAGATTGGCTCTATGACACTGGATTGCCTGGCAAAACAGGCGTCTCCGGGGGGTTGATTACCGTGGCCCCTGGCAAAGGAGGACTTGCGACCTACTCGCCACCTCTTGATGCGGCTGGAAACAGTGTCCGCGGTCAACTCACGGCCCGCTATCTTTCCGATCGGCTCGGCCTTAATCTATTCGCATCTCGACCGTACGAGCCTGGGGGCATTGGTGTGGGATGAGACCCGACTTTGATGTCATATCTTTTCTGCAGAAATCAAAGCTATCTGAGATGATGGAGAAAAAATGGGATCAGCACAGCGTTGAGGAGATCAATAAAGAATGCTGAGACCAATGGCAACACGATGAAGGCTTTTGGAGACGGCCCAAATCTCTGTGCCACCGCTGTCATGTTGGCCATCGCTGTTGGCGTGGATCCCAGGGTGAACCCACCAAATCCTGCGGTAATCACGGCAGCAGCATAGCTGCGCCCGAGCAGCGGGAAAACAAGAACAATGTTGATAGCCAGGGCAAGTAGCAACTGGGCAATCAAGATCAGTGCAAGGGGGCCGGCTAGATCAACAAGAGTCCAGAACTGAATCGTCATCAAGGACATGGCCAGGAAGGACCCCAGAGAGATCTCAGCAATGAGATCAATGGCTGGAGAGCTAGATGGCCAATGAAGTTGAAATTTCCAAATGCGATTAGGCAATAGATTGCTAAGGGGAATACCTACGATCAGGCAAGGTACGAACAATGGCAGAAACAAGCCGAGATCATTGATCAGCTCCTGCAGTATTGATCCGAAGATAATGCAGATGTTGATGGCCAGAACGGCTGACAGCACATCCTCTGGTCCCATCCGCGTCCCCAGCGGTGAATCAGCACTGGCTGCACCCTCTGACGAATCCAGGGCACCGCGGTTTGCCGTGATCGGACCTGAACCGCCTTCCACCAGTCGATGGCGGCGAATCAGGTAGCGAGCAATGGGCCCGCCACTCGCACTGGCAAGAATCAGGCCGAATGTGGCTGCTGCAATGCCGATCTCCTTGGCATTCTCCACGCCATAGTTGGCAGCGAACTGGGGTGCCCAGGCGATCGTGGTGCCGTGGCCTCCAATCAGTGAGACCGTGCCCACCAGCAAGCCCACGGCCGGCGGCATCCCGCTCCAACGGGCCAGCGTCACGCCCAACAGGTTCTGGGCCAGCATCAGGGTGATGGTGAGCACCAGCAACACGATCAGGGTGCGACCGCCTCGGCGCAGGTCGCTGAAGCTGGCATGGATTCCCACGGTGGTGAAGAAGTAGACGAGCAACAGATCGCGGGCTCGCATGCCGAAATTGATCGTGAGCCCAAAGCCCAGGTGCAGGGCCGCGATCACCAGGGCCACCAAAAGTCCACCACTCACAGGCTCCGGAATCGTGAATTCCCGCAGGAGTCGGACATGGCGGTTCAGCGCCTTTCCGAGAAAAAGAACCAGGATTCCCAGCGTTACCGTCAGAAAGGACTGCACATCGACCTGGCCATTGACGATCTCAATAGCTGAGTCAGGGAAGCTGGATGACGGGTTGAATCAAGAGCTGGGTCAAGGGCTGAGGCAGGGTTAAGCCACGGGTTGAATCATGGCTGGTATCGCGGCTCCGCCCAGGGCTGGATTGGTTGGCTAACCAGTGTAGCTTCTCTGTTGGCGTTGTGTTGCTCGCCTGGCTTGTTGAGTTTGCTATCGAGAGCGGCCCAGATGTTGCCGTTGAGCCAATCACCTAGAAGCGAAGTGTCGCCCGCACCAGTGCTCCCCAGGCCGAGAGGCTGGCGTTGGAGTTGCGCTCGGGAGCTTCGACAGCCTCAGAGAGGTCTGCGGTGGCCGTCATCGCGCCACGGGGTCGCGTCAGCCAGAACACCGCAGGGGTGAGGCTGAAGGTATCAGTCAGCAGGATGCGGGTGGCCAGCTCGAAGGCCAGACCAGCGTCGTTGATGGGGTAGCGATCCTGGCCCTTCAGTCGGGTGACGTGGGCAGGGGCGCCCATCGCCATCAACAGGCTATTGCCAGGTCCAAACGCATGGCTCCAGTTCAGACCCACAGACCAGGATCTCGTGCTGACTCCGGTCAACCCTGGCAGCGGATAGCGGCTGAACGCCAGGCGGTCATACCCCAGCCCCACACTGATCGCTGGGAGCCAGTTCCTGCGCAGGGGCTGCCAGTACCCCGCCAGTGACCACGAACTGATGCTGCCACCTCTCGACTCAGCGGCCAGTTGGCTGGCTAGGGGTGTTCCCCGCAGCAGAGCCCTCTGTCCGTTCAGGCTGTAGCCGGCGGTGAGATTCCAATGGGGCCGGGTGAAGGCCACCTGCACCGTGCTGGTTTGGGCGGCCCCTGCCGTGAACAATCCTCCAATCTCAGGATTGCCGCTGTTGCCCTGGGTCGCGAGATAGGCATAGGCAAGGCTGAGTCCCTCCAGCCCTTGTTTCGGTTTCCACCAAGCCCCAAAGCCACTGCCCAACCTGCGGCTATAGACCCCGGCCGAGCCCGCGCGTTGAAACAACTCCAGGATCGGTGCTTCGTTGTAGACGCTCGGCCACACCGGCAGCATGTCCACCTGCATGATGCGACTTCCGGCGCTGATGTGAATCTCCCGACCGAGGGGTGCCTGCAGATAGGCGCGGTTGATCGTGACAACAGTGCTGTTGCAGAATCCAGCACCTGCCTCACAGAGCGGCTCCTGAACGGCCACGTCGAGTCGGGTCAGTGGCGTGGGTGGGTTGGAGAAGAAGCCCGATCGGCCGAAATTGCCGCTGCGCAGGCGAAGCCGCACCAGATCCCTGCCCGTGAAGCTCGCGTCGAACGTGAGTCGGCTGTCGTGATTGAGCGTGAAGGCATTCAGCAGGGGAAAACCGACGGCGGAGTTGGCGTCACGGTCCACCGCGCTGCCCCCATAGCGGAGCGCTCCGGTCACCGCATTCAGTTCCGCGCGCACGAGGACGGTTGGCGCAAACGGCTCGCTGGACTCCCCCGTAGGACCTTCCGAGGCGGCTGCGCCGTTGACCCCCAGCGCTGCCAGGCAGCCCAGCCAGACCCGCCGTCGTCGGCGGCCTGGATCAGGTCCTCTGGCTTGAGGCCCGTTCCGCTGGCTGGGATTGCAGGCCGGCATCAGGTTTCCCCGCCGGGGATTCAGGTGATCACGGTGGGGCGCTCCATGCCCGTGCGCTGCCTGATCTCGGCCAGGCCGTCGATGGCGCGGATCAGGTCGCCCAGGGCGGCCTGGGGATCCTGCTGCAGGTTGTCGCTGCTGGGCACATAGCTCTCCAGATACACCCGCAGGGTGGCGCCCTGGGTGCCGGTGCCCGACAGTCGCAGCACCACGCGGCTGCCCTCATCGAGCAGCAGCCGCAGGCCCTGGCCGCTGGTGAGCGAGCCGTCCACCGGGTCGGTGTAGGCGAAGTCGTCGGCGGTGGCGATGCTGCGGCCGGCGAACCGCTCCCCGACGAGCGAGGGCAGCATGGCCTTCACCCGGTCGTAGAGAGTGTGGGCGGCCTCGCTGGGGATGGCCTCGTAGTCGTGGCGGGAGTAGTAGTGCCGCCCGAAGCGGCTCCAGTGCTCGGCCATGATCCGGCTCACCGGCTCCCGGCGCTTCGCCAGGATCTGCAGCCAGAACAGCACTGCCCAGAGGCCGTCCTTCTCGCGGATGTGGTTGCTGCCGGTGCCGAAGCTCTCCTCGCCGCAGAGGGTGATCCGGCCCGCATCGAGCAGGTTGCCGAAGAACTTCCAGCCCGTGGGCGTTTCGAAGCAGGGGATCCCCAGCGCCCTGGCCACCACATCGGCGGCGGCGCTGGTGGGCATGGAGCGCGCCACGCCGGCCAGGCCATCGGCATAGCCGGGCGCCAGGGTGGCGTTGGCGGTGAGCACCGCCAGGCTGTCGCTGGGGTTCACGAAGCAGCCCTGGCCCAGGATCATGTTGCGGTCCCCGTCGCCATCGCAGGCGGCCCCGAAGCGGTAGCCCTCACCGCCCAGCAGCAGGGCCGCCAGCTCGTGGGCATAGGTGAGGTTGGGGTCGGGGTGGCCGCCGCCGAAATCCTCCAGGGGCACGCCGTTGCGCACGGTGCCGGCCGGGGCCCCCAGCACGCCCTCGACCAGGCGGGTGGCATAGGGGCCGGTCACGGCGTGCATGGCATCGAAGGCCACGGGGAAATCGCCCCGCAACAGCTCGCCGATGGCCTCGAAATCGAACAGGCGCTGCATCAGCGCCACGTAGTCGTCGACGCCGTCGATCACCTCCACCGCCAGGTCGCCGATGGGCTGCTCGCCGACCCTGTCGAGATCCAGGCCTGCCGCGGTGGCGACGATCCGGTAGCCCTCCAGCGTCAGCGTCTGGGTGTAGATCGCGTCGGTGATCGATTCGGGGGCGGGGCCGCCATTGGCGCCATTCACCTTCACGCCGAAATCGCCCTCAGGGCCGCCGGGGTTGTGGCTGGCCGAAAGGATGATTCCGCCGATGGCCTGGCGGCTGCGGATCAGGTGGGAGGCGGCGGGGGTGGAGAGTATGCCACCGGTGGTGGTGACCACCCGGGCGATGCCGTGGGCGGCCGCCATCCGGCAGATCACGTTGATGGCCTGGCGGTTGCCGTAACGGCCATCGCCGCCCACCACCAGGGTGCCGCCGGCCACGCCGGGGATCACCCGCAGGGCGGCCTCGATGAAGCTCTCGAGGTAGTGGGGCGTTTCAAACTGGCGGGAGCTCTTGCGCAGCCCCGAGGTGCCCGGCTTCTGGTCGGTGAAGGGCTGGGCGAGGCTGACGTGCTGGACGGTCACGGTGACAGGCCTGCGGGCCCGGCCAGGCTATCGGCGCCCGGGTCGCTGCCTGGCCTGAATCAGAGCTGGCCTGCATCTGAACCTGCCGGAATCAGAACCTGAAGGATGGTCCTTGCCGTTGCTCCGGTTTGGCCGCCGGCTTGACCCCGTCGCGCTCGCGGCAGATCGGCATGAGATCTGCGACAGCCTTGTTGAGCTGCTCACGGCGGCTGAAACTGTTGGTGGGCGCCACCACCGCCCGCTCGCGGATCGCCCACAGGACGTCCTTGCAGCTGGCGGGCAGGCGTGGATGATCCATCAGGGAATCGGCCACGCCGCGGGCGGCCTCGCAGCTGGCGCCCTGGTTGTCGCGACCGCAGTCGAGCACGTCGATCTGAAGACGGCGGAACAGATCGCTGGAGGGATAGGACACCTCTGCGGGCGCCGCCCGCAGGGGCGCCAGGCTGAGCAGCCCGCTGCCAGGGAGCAGCCCCAGCAGAGAGCCCACCAGCCAAAGCTGTGCGTTGCTGGCTGCGCTACTGGCTGCGTTGCTGGCTGCGTTGTTGGCAAGGAGGGGCAGGCCCATGGCTGCAGGTGATCCGGTCCCCATCATCACCGCGGCGGCAGGGCGGTGAGGCCATGGCGCAGGGGCCGCTGTTGCAGCCGCCAGTAGGCGCCGATCCACGGCCCCAGCAGCGGCGCCAGCCCTGCCAGCAGATGGCGCAGCCAGGGCTGTCCCTGCAACAGTTCCCCGCGCCCCAGCTCCTCCGCCTGCAGCGCCTGCAGCCGCTCCACCTCCGGACGGCGGGCGGCTTCGATCCCGGCCAGAACCGCGTCCAGTCGCTCAGGACCCGGGAGACCCAGCAGCGCATCGGCGGTGACTGCCGCATCCCGCAGGGCCATGTTGAGACCCTGGGCCCGCACCGGGCTCATCGGGTGGGCGGCATCTCCCAGCAGCAGCAACCCGGGTTGCCACCAGCGCTCCGCCTGGCCCACCTGCACGCTGAAGCGGCTTGGGGGTTCCAGATGTCCGGCGTTCCGCTCCAGCCAGGCGGCCAGGCTGGCCGGGGCCTGGCTGGCCAACCTGGCGGCCACCCAGTCCTTCGGCAACAGGGCCGGGGTGGCAAGGCCAGGGGCGACGCACCACCCCATCTGCACCGCTCCGTGGGCCCCGGTGAACAGGCTGGCCAGCCCCGCCGGCCCGATCAGGGTGGTGAAGTTTGCGTCGGGCAAGGGCTCGGCCTGGGCCGCGAACCGGAACCACAGCACCTCCAGCGGCGGCTCGCTCCGCCGCAGGGTGATCCCTGCCTGGCGGCGCATCGCCGACGCGCGGCCATCGCAGGCCACCACCAGATCAGCCTGGAGTTCCGTGCCGTCGGCAAGCCTGACCCCAGCCACGCGCCCGTCGGGCTGGGTCAGCAGCCCAATCGCCGCACGGTTCACCACGAACCGCAGGCCCTCGGGTTGGCGAGCCGGATCCAAGAGGGTCTCCAGCCAGTTCGATTGGCTCAACAGGATGCAGGCCGCGGAGGCGTCCCCCTCCAGCGGTTCGGCCAGTCTGAACAGAGGGCGACCATTCACCGCGATGCTCCAGCCCCCCAGTACCCGGCGGGGGACCTCCGGCGGCAGGGGGAGATGCCCGAGCCGCTCCAACGCCTCCAGGCCGGAGGGCATCAGCGCGTCTCCCCGAAACTGCCGGCGAGCCTGCACCGTCGCTTCCACCAGAGTGACGGCGAACCGGGCGGGGTCGGCGCGGGCCAGGGTCGTGGCCAGGGCCGCCCCACAGGGCCCAGCCCCCACGATCACCAACCGCATGGGCCGCTTCAGATGAAGGAGTTGTAGTTGGGCGCAGGACCTCCGTTCTGCTGCTGACCCATCAGTGCGCTCTTTTTGCGCAGCAGATACTCCACCAGTTCCTGCTGGAGCGAGAGCAGTTCACGGGTGCAGCCTCGGAAGGCGGCCCGATGGCGGATTTCATCGTGGCGGGTGTGAAGGTCGCGCAGCATCAACTGGATCGCGTCCAGGGTGGCGACGTCGACCTGCAAGGCGGTCTTGGGCTCCATGGCACGGCCGCTGATCAAGGCTGATCGTACGGCCCATGGCAGGCCCGGGACGTTTTGATGCAAGTCGAGATCCACGGCCGATCCATTCGTGACGGAGGCCCGGGCCCAGGGCGCGCTGCTGCTGGCCGGGAAGCCGGCCTTCAGCGGTCTGTGCCGCTGCCGCAGCGTGCGCGCTGGCGTTCCAGCCTGCGCGCCAATCGAGCTGTGATGCCGAGTTCCGCGCCTCGCCACATCCGGTCGATCTCGGCAGTGAAGTGGCTGGCGAGCTGAGGTGAATCGATCACCAGCAGGGTTTCATCATTCTGATGGGCGGCGGAGGGGCTCCAGTTGAAGGATCCGGTGATCACCCGCTCACCGTCGATCACAGCGAGTTTGTGATGCAGCTTGTCGCCCCGGGCCAATTGAGGCGTCCCCACCCCCTCCAGCGGCCGTTGCCAGGGGCGGTTGCCGGCTTCAAGCTTGCAAAAACGATCGGTGAGGCGGGTGCCGAGCAGATCCAGCACTTCGCTGAAGGAGCGGTTGGCAAAGCCCGGATCGGCCAGCAAGCGCAGCGTCACCCCGCGCCGTTGCAGGGGCTCCAAGGCGTCAGCCACGCTCTGATCCGACAACACAAACAACGCCAGATCCACACGTCGGCGCGCTGCCGCCAGCAGGCTGTTGATCAGGGCCAGACCATGGTTTGGATCGCGGCGTCGATGGGGTGCGAACAGAACCCCCACTGGAGTGGATCCCACCTTCACCACCTGCAGCGCCGCGGATTGCTTGGCGATTCCGAAGCGGCTGTCGTTGGCGCCACCGGGACCGTCTCCCCACATCCGCGCGAACTCAGCGACAAACAGATCTGCCAAGGGTGCGCTGTCAAAGCGCAGCAGGTGGTTGATGTTGCCCCGCGTTCGTGGGTCATCCGGATCACCGTGGATGCAGGACGGTGTGAAATTCGCTGAACCGGTGAGCACCACACGCCGGTCGATCACCATGAATTTCTGATGCATCAGGCCACTGCCCTTGCTGCCGTCGGCCGTGTCATCGATCAGCGGCACGCCCTGCCGCTGCAGGATCGCCACCGCATCTCCCCACCCCAGGGCCGCCAGCAGGGTGTGGCGATTGCGCTGGTGGGGGCTGAGATCAGCAAGGTGCTCCTCACTCCAGGGTGTGGAGTAGGTGTTCTCCAGAATCACCTGCACGGTGAGCCCCTCGCGATGGCGTTGGGCCAGGGCCTCCGCCACCCGGGGCAGGGAGAGCTCCTGCACGGCCACCAGGATCTCGCGCCTCGCCTCGCGGATGCCCTCCAGGAGCAGCATCTCCAGATCGTCGCCCTGGCGCCACTGCTCGGTGATCGGACTTCGATACCGATGCTGGGCGTTGTGGTTGAACGCCACCCTGATGCCTGGAGGTAGCGGGCCCGGCGAGGACGTGGTGCCTGTCAGTTGGGCCAGCCCCTGGCAGCCAGCCAGGGCGAGGCTGGAGACCATCAAGGCAGCCCAACGGCATCGATGGAAAATCAGAGGGGCCGCCATGGCTGCTCATGGAACCAGCCTCAGCATTCCCACAGACGGGTTCGAGCCCGACGGTTCAGTGCTGGGGGAGCTCGGAGGTGCGCAGCATGGCCACAAACCAGAGGGTTCCAACGATCACGGCGGTGAGCACCGCGGCGGGAATGCCGACGTGCTTCATCACCAAGGGGACGGCCAGGGGGAAGATCAGGGCACCGGCGAGGGGCGGGAAGGCCACGATCGCTCTGAGCAGCGGCGTTACCATCAGAACCACTCCGGCGAGGCCTGATCCGCCGGGTTGCTGCGATCCTGGGGGGTCGAACGGCGGAATTCCATGGTGATGCTGCGCTTCTGCACCCCATCGGCGGCGACAGCCTCGATCGGGTAGAGCTGCTCGCCATCGCGGAAGGGCACCTGAATCCGGAAGGTGCCGTCAACCGACAGGGGCACATCCTCACCGCCGATGATCAGTCGCGCCGCTGGGTCGGTGGCTCCATACACAATCAGCTCGGCATCGGCGACCAGCCAGAAGGAGCGCTGCCGGGGGGCGACAGCGCCGATGCCGGATTCGTTGCGACCGCTGGCCCAGAGGCCTGCCCCGGAATCGCTGCGCTCGCCGCTGAGCAGACCTGATTGCTCCAGTTCGTGGAAGGCCTCGGAACCATGGCCCACGCGGCGCCAGCGGGATGTCGCTGTCTGATACAGCCGCTCGTGCAACCCGGCATCGGTCGGCTCTCCCGGGGCGGCGGGCAGGGTGGTGGGCAGGCTCTCCAGGGAGAACGGCACGAACTGATCGATGATCTGCTCGCTTGGATGGAAGGCCGGCACCCGGGCAACGGAGGAGAAGGCTAGGGAGATCCAGCCGCCGCCATTACCCTTGCGGTAGCCAAGTTCCACCCGGTAATCGCGGTCGCTCAGGGGAACGGGGAGGTACCACTCGGTGGCGTGGCTGTCGACCACCACCTCCTGGAGAGTGTGGGGGTGGGAGGCTCCACCGCTGAGGCCGGTCACATCGGCGACACGGAGGCAGAGCTGGGTGGCCCCCGCCATCATGGCTAGCTCACGATCAGCATCGGAGATCTCCCAGAACACATACGCCCACTGGGGATCCCGGGGTAGAAACACCACACTGGTGCTGGCCTCGGGCCGAGGGGCCGGGGTCATCTCGGCCTCGATCGCCCGCAGGGTTTCGGGCTGGTCCTGCCACTCATTGATCGCCGCGACCAGTTCCTCCTTCGACTTTCGGCTGTACAGCGACACGCCCAGATCGCTGGCCACCTGGCGCAGTTGGCGCAGCGTCATGCGCGCCAGGGAGGAAAGGGTCTGACTCACGGCTTCAGATTTCACTCGGGATCAGTCTGGGTAACTTTCTTGCATGCGACCGGAGATGTGTTGGTGCGGTCAGCATCCACTGACGCCGGGCGGTCCCAGTGGACGGTCACGGTGGGCGCCCCTTGCTGCCGCGTCGCCATCAAAAAAGGCGGCCCTAGGGCCGCCTCCTTGGTGGGACTGGTCGTGACGGAACTCTGGTGCGACTGGTCGCCGTCGCGACGGATGGCGCTCAGCGGCCGATGCTCCGGTAGGGGACCTTGGCGAGGTAGTCGCCACCGATGCTGCTGCCGGCGCTGCCTGTGGCGCGCATGGCGGGCAGGCTGCGCACCCAGGGGAGGTAGTCCTCGGGGAAACCACCCCGGCGCTGCCGGGCGCGCTCGGGGTAGGTCTTGGCTGTGCCGGTGTAGACCAGCTGGGGGAAGCCCAGAATCCCCCGGTAGTACTCGTCGTAGCGAGGGCTGGTGATGTTGAAGGGGGTTTCGCCCAGGTCCCGGCTGCCCACCACCCGGTTGCGGTGGAACGGCACGGTGTCGTAGCCGAAGGCGTCCAGGTACTCCTGGCCGTTGACGATGTCATCGACCATCCCCTTCACGCCCCGGGTCATCAGCACCGCAGACCAGGCGATCTCCTCAGACTTGCCGTGGGTGGGGCGGCCCAGCAGCTTCTCCACCAGGTGGCGCGCCACCTTGTAGTTGCTGTTGAGGTTGTAGAAGCTGCGGGTGAAGGTGTCCGAGAGGCAGAGCGAGCGGATGAAGTCCCGCACGGTGATCTGACCGTCACGCAACTGGGACTCCAGGAAGCGGTCGCGGTCGACCTTGAAGGCATGGAAAAAGATCTGGCGATAGGCCGCCTCGATCACGAAGTTCTGATCTTCGCGATCCATGGCCTTGTCCATGGAGACGGCCTTGGGATCCTCATCCGAACCCACCCGCAGAGGGTCCACGCGGGAGTTCTTTGTGGTGGGCGCGTACTTCAGGAGGGGCAGGGCCACGCGACTCAGGCATCCGTCGCTGGGGATCGTAGAAGTGCGTCCGGAGTGCTTCCTGGTGCTCTGGGAGAGGGCTCACAGTCCGTAACGTTCATCACCGTCCGGTCCCCTCTGCCTCGTCCCCCCGGACTGGTCCGGGCTCACCAGCCCAGGGGGGACAGCGCCTCGGTGGGACGGCGGCTGCCGGAGCTGCCGCCCGGATGGGCGCTGGCCTCCCCCAGCAGGCGGGTCTCGACACATAACGAGGCCGTGTTGGAGAGCCCCTCCTCCGTGCTGGTGCGCAGGCGCCGGTTGGGCCCGGCAAAGCTGAAACGCTCCAGGCTGTTCATCGTTTCATAGCTGGTGCTGAGCAGCAGCCCGTCGCGCTCATCCATGGCGAACTGACCCGCCACCGGCGCGGTTTCGGCGTAGCCCCGGTCGCGCAGCAGCAGGCCCGCACGGCCGCGCTCGTCGGTGGGGATCAGGCCGAACACACTGTCGCCCTCGTGGGCCTCGCCAGCCTGGTCCCAGGCCATCGAGGCGTGCCAGGTGACACGGCAGCCACCCACCAGCCGGGCGGGATCCTGGCCGTGCAGTTCGGCCACGGCGATCAGGCGCGGGTCGGCGGCGTCCAGTTCCACCACCTGGATGCAGGAGCCGCCAGCCTCCGCCCGGCGATGGAGCAAGTGGTGGCTGCTGCGCTGGGAGCGCCAGCGGCCGCAGCTGAGCCGGAAGAAGCTGATGGCGTCGCTGATGCTCTGGCTCACGGCGGTCGGACCGGGCGGTGCTGCCGCGATGATCGCAGGGCGCGGCGGCGTGCGGCGGGTAGGCTGGAGCGGGCGATGGGGGACCTGATCGGCGTGGCGGCAGCCCTGGCGGCGGCCCTGTGCTGGACCCTGGCCAGCACCCTCTGGCGGCGCCTGCCCACCTCACTGGGGCCTGCGCAGCTCAACCTGCTCAAGAACCTGGTGGCGCTCGGGTTCCAGCTGCCGGCGCTGCTCCTGCTGGGCCAGCTGGGCGTCCCCGCCGCGGTGCCGGTGCTGTTGCTGCTGCTCAGTGGCGTGCTGGGGATTGCGCTGGGCGACAGCTTCTATTTCGCCGCGCTCCGGCGGCTGGGCACCCGCCGCACGCTCACCTTCGATGCCGGCGGTCCCGCTGTGACGGCAGCCGCCGGCGCCGTGCTGCTGGAGGAGGTGCCCGCGCCGCACCAGTGGCTGGGCCTGGCGTTGATCAGCCTGGCGGTGTTGCTGGTGGCGCGACAGAAGCCCAGTGACGGTGGGATCGGCCTGGTGGGTCGCCAGCGCTCGGGGATTCTCTGTGGCCTCGCCGCCCTGCTCTGCGGCGGCGGGGGAGCCCTGCTGGCGCGGGCTGCCCTGCGGGACACCCTGCTCTCGCCGCTGCATTCCGCCACCATCCGGCTGGGGGCCGCAGCGCTGCTGCTGCTGCCCTTGCTCGGGCGGCTACCGCCGCCGGGCCGCAGGCCCAGGCCGTCACCCCGTCGCTGGCCCGTGCTGCTCATCGCCACGGTGCTCGGCACAAGCCTGGGGATCGTGCTGCAGCAACTGGCGCTGGATCGGCTTGAGGGCGGGTTGGCCGTGGCGCTGCTGGCCACCGCGCCGGTGATGGCCGTGCCCTTGGCTCCGCTGGAGGGCGATCGGCCCGGGACCGTGGGGATGGCGGCAGCCCTGCTGGCGCTGGCGGGCGTGGCCCTGGTGGCGCTGTGATGCGGCAGGCCCGGCAATCGGCATCAGCGCAGCCGGGCCTCGGCCTGGGCCTGGGCCCAGGTGGTCAGCTCGCTCAACTCCAGGGCCAGGGGACTGACACCGCAGGGCTTGGCAATGGCCAGCAGCTGATCGCCTGCGGCCTGCAATTGGCTGGCGAAGGCCCTGGCGAAGGGGAGATCCCCGGCCGTAGCGGGCTGCGCCAGTATCCAGGCCTCGATCATCGCCAGGGGGGGCAGCGCGCCTTCGCGGCGGCCGGCGATGGTCTGGAGGGTTCGCAGGCCATGGGCCAGAAGCCTCAGGTGATGGCGCTCAAGGGCCGGCAGCAGGGTGACCTCAAGCTCCGCCAGCTCGCCTTCGCTGAGGGGACTCTGCATGGGAACCGATACCTGCCAGGCGCCACTCAGGCCCCCGGGGCCCCAGGGATGGCTGAGGCGGCGCTGGCCCTGGTCTCCGGAATCAGGCGGAAGCCACAGGAGTGGCCTTTCTCCAGGCGCCAGCGAACCCGCTCCACGCTGCAGTCGGGAAAGGTGTGACGGATCAATTGCAGCTCCTGGTCGCAGACACAGGGGAACTGTTCGGCGATCCGCATCACGGAGCAGTGGTACTCACTGAGCACCCAGCCCCCGGGGTTCTCGCTGGTGTCGGGCTCGCACTCGGCCACATACCCCTCACGGCGCCGCAGCTCCACCAGTCGCTGCACCCTCAGCGGCAGCGGGCCAGTGCCGATGTGGCGGCGGTAGTCGGTGGCCTTCTGTCGCGCCTGGTGCTCCAGCAGGGTGCGAACGGCCTCGGCTGGCAGGCTGCCGGCCAGGGATTCCATCAATCCCAGGGCGAAGTGTTCACTGCCATCGGGGAAGCGTGCCTGTCCCTCGCTGGTGAGGCGCCAGTGGTTGCTGGGGCGGCCAGGCCCCTCGGCGGCGGGATGGGACGCCACGAGCCCGTCGTCTTCCAGGCTGCGCAGATGCCGTCGCATCACCTGCACCGACACCCCCAGCTGACCGG
>JBJTWP010000067.1:0-4328 GCA_046081805.1 Cyanobacteriota bacterium | reverse complement strand
GGCCGACGACGACCTGGTGGAGCAGCTGCTGTTGCTGCTGTTCGCCGGCTACGAGACCACGGCCTCCTCGCTGAGCTGCCTGATGGCGGCGCTGCTGCAGCACCACGACGTGCTGAGCTGGCTGGAGCAGGAACTGGAGACGCTGCCCTGGCCGCCGCCGGCCGGCGAGGCCGCCACGGCCTACGACGGCAGCGCGGCACCACGCCTGACGGCGGTGGTGCAGGAGGTGATGCGCCTCAACCCGCCGGTGGGCGGCTTCTTCCGGCGCACCACCCGGGAGCTGGTGCTCGATGGGGTGAGGGTGCCGGCGGGGCGGGTGGTGCAGGTGGCCCTGGCCGCCTCAAACCGCTACCGGCCAGAGGGCACGGCGGCGGACGACCTGGAGCGCTTCCGGCCAGCCCGGCACCTGGGCGCGGGCTGCGGACTCACCCTGCTGCCCTACGGCGGCGGCGAGCGAGTGTGCCTGGGCAGGCCGCTGGCCGAGCTGGAGATCCGACTGCTGGCGGTGGGCCTGCTGAAGCTGGTGCGGCTGCGGCTGGTCCCCGAGCAGGACCTGAGCCTGCAGCTGGTGCCCAGCCCAAGCCCCCGCAGCGGCCTGCTGGTGCGGAGCGTGGGGCTGGCGGACCAGGGGCCGGAGCCGATCGGGACACTGCCACCGTGAAGCCGATCAGCACAGGTGCCGCAGCACACATGCGCCGCCTTGCCACAGGGCGCCGCCGTGCGGTAGTATCTGAAACAAAGATTCACAACAGGTCCCCGGGCATGTTCACCCTCGAAAGAGCTTCACAGATCTTTCCGGAAACCCGCAGTGCCGATGTTGTTCCTGCCATCACGGCCCGCTTCCAGCTGCTCAGCGCCGAAGACCAGCTGGCCCTGATCTGGTACGCCTATCTGGAGATGGGCACCACGATCACCATCGCCGCCCCGGCCGCAGCCCGCATGCAGTTCGCCGAAGCCACCCTGAACGAGATCAGGGCGATGGGCTTCCTCGAGCAGAGCCAGGTGATGTGCGACCTGGCCAACCGCGTCGACACGCCAATCTGCCGCGCCTATGCGCTCTGGTCGGTGAACATCAAGCTTGGCTTTTGGTACCAGCTGGGTGAGTGGATGGCCGCTGGAACCGTGGCTCCGATTCCCCAGGGCTACAGGCTCTCGGCCAATGCTTCCGCCGTACTCAGCTCGCTCAAGCAGGTGGACAAGGGCCAGCAGATCACGCTGCTGCGCAACTTCGTGGTGGACATGGGGTATGACCCGGAGAAGGGCGTTGGCCAGCGGGTAAGCGAGCCCGTTGTTCCTCCGACACCCCAGGAGATGCGCAAGAAGGTGTTCATCGAGGGGGTGATCAATCCCACGGTGACCAGCTACATGGATCTGCTCAATGCCAACGACTTCGACGCCCTGATCCAGCTGTTCCTTCCCGATGGAGCCCTGCAGCCGCCCTTCCAGAAGCCGATCGTGGGCACCGCTGCCATTCTGCGCTTCTTCCGCGAGGATTGCCAGAACCTGAAGCTCCTGCCCGAGCGGGGTTTCGCCGAGCCGTCCGAGGGAGGCTTCACCCAGATCAAGGTGACCGGCAAGGTTCAGACCCCCTGGTTCGGGGCTGGCATCGGCATGAACGTGGCCTGGCGATTCCTGCTCAATCCGGAAGGCAAGATCTATTTCGTAGCGATCGATCTGCTGGCCTCTCCGGCGGAGCTGCTCACATTCGGCCGTTGATACCCCGCAGCGAAGGTGGTGCGCAGCCGGCCCCCTTGGGTTCCCTGGGCACCGCCGCGCTGCCGGTCGCCTGGTTGGTCTCCCTGCTGGCCCTGCTGCCGCTCGACCCAGGTCGTCTGCCGCCCTGGGCCCTGCTGACAGCTCTGCTGGTGCGCACCCAGCTGCAGACCGGCCTGTTCATTCTCGGCCACGACGCCATGCACCGGGTGCTCTGGCCAGGGAGGCCCCAGCTCAACGACCGACTCGGCGCCCTGGCCCTGCTGGTCTATGCGGGTCTGCCCTATGGGCGCTGCGCCGCCCAACACCGTCGTCACCACCGCCACACGGCTTCGGCCCAAGATCCCGACTTTCCCCTTGGACAGCGCTCGGGTTGGTGGAGCTGGTACCTGCGCTTCATGGGCGGATACCTCAGCGTCAGCCAGATGACGCGCCTCGTGGCAGCTTGGGCGCTGCTTGCCATGCTCCGCTGCGGCCTGGCGGGTTCGGCGCTGCTAAGCGTGCTCATCGTCTGCATCCTGCCGCTGCTGCTGAGCTCGCTACAGTTGTTTGTGGTGGGCACCTACTTGCCCCACCGCCGCCAGCGCGGGGCTCCGTCCCCCAGCCAGCCGGAGAGTCTCAACCTGCCGGAGTGGCTCTCCCTGCTGGCCTGCTTTCACTTCGGTTATCACCAGGAGCATCACGACCATCCCAACCTTCCGTGGTACGACCTGCCGGCCGCAAGGAAGCGGGCTCGACGCCTCGCAGTGGAATGACACCCCAGGTAGGGTCGCAGGGCTGGTTGACGGATGGACGGGCGGAACGGATGGGCGAGATTGAGCCGGGCGTGAACGGGGTGACCATGACCGGGGTTGCCATGACCGAAGCTGACGCGACCAAGGCTGACGTGACCGTGACCCTGCTGGATGGTTGGACGGAAGCCGAGCAGACGATCGCCCGGGTGGCCTTCGACCGCGCCTACACTAGGGCGATTGAGAAGCTCATCCTCACCGTCAAGAACCGTTCCGAGGCCCTCAGTTCCTCTGAGATGGTCTGGGCACTGCACGACTTTCTGAGCATCGAGCGTCACACCATCGAAGGTCGCTTTGATTTCAGTCTCAGTGAAATTCTCTTTTTATTTGCCAGTCTGGTGAAGGATAATCTGCTGCAGCTCGACGAACTGGAAGGACTCACCGCAGACAAACTCTCTAAGATTGCCGCGATGGCCCGCTTCTGATCCAAAGTCCATTGGCCTGCTCCAACATCATAAAACCGGCAGACCGGCAGACATCCTCAAACATCGTCAGACCGTCATCTTCAGACGGCTTGTTGCAGGGTTTTCTGCAGGGCCCTGCGCCACTCCCCAGGAGCGAAGGGATGCCAATGGCCATGGCCGGGCAGTAGCCAGGCCACGTCCAGATCCAGCAGCCGCTCCACCGACCGCAGCTGCTCCGACCAGTTCCACCAGCAGTAACGCCGGGAGGCCACCACAGCCCCCTGCTGCGGGTTCCACCAGAGGTGATCGCCGCTGAACAGCACCTGTCGCCGCTCCCCCAGCACCGCCACCAGGGATCCGGCGGTGTGACCGGGAGTGGGGATCAGCAGCAGCTCGGCATCCAGCTGCTGGGGCTGCCGGCCCTGCAGCTGGCGTTCCGCCTCAGGCGCCGCCTCGGCATCAGCGGCATGGATCCAGCGTTCCGCCCCGAAGGCCCGGGCCCACTGGCTGTGGTCGGCCACATCATCGCGGTGGCTGAGCACCTGGGTGCGAATGCCGCCGAGCGCGGCGATTCGGCGGGCCAGGGGGGCACTCCAGCGAGGCGAATCGATCAGGACGTTGCCGCCAGGTCGCACCACCAGCCAGCTGCTCGCCCCGAAGCTGCGCCGGGAAGCCCAGCCGCAGTAGTACACAGCGCCGGCTGGATGGCGGGTGAGGAGCACGGGGAAGCCATCCGTCGGCATCCGCTGCAGCAGCTCGCGACTGGTGCCGATCGCCGCCACCGGACAGGCCTGCAGGGCCAGCAGGGCCTGGCGCAGTTCCGCCTCTCCCTGCGGTTGCTGCCGCACAGAGGAACTGCTGCCGGTGGGGGCGAAATGGAGCGGATCAAACTGCCAACAGGTGCCGCAGTCGATGCAGGTGCGATCCACATAGAAGGGACCCGGCGCATTGCCCTCCAGCCGCAGCATCGGCCTAGCCATGGTTGGCCATGGGATCCCCTCAGATCAGCGGTATGGCGGGGGTTCAGACCCTGGTCGCCCTCCACCGTAGAACCAGATCGGGCCTGGCGGGATCAGACCAGACGCCACCGCTGCCGCTCCCACCCCCGCCGCTCCCGCCGGTGGCGAGCCCCGGGCGCAGGGCGCGGGATGCGTGATGCAGGGCGCAGGGCGTGGGACGCGATGTGTGTGGTGTGAGGTGTGATCAGGTTGGCTGATGGGAGGGATGAGCAGCCGTGATTGGGCTGGGCGGGGCGATCCTCATCCAGCCCGCAAAGTTCTGTTACGTTACGAGGGACGGGATTCCGTCCCGGCAGGAAACGTGTTGTTGCGGGTTCTGCCTTCCATCCCCGTCTCCTTAGGGAGACACCACCCATTTCGTTCTCATGACCACCACTCTCCAGCGGCGCTCCGGCGCCAGC
>JBJTWP010000066.1:0-2863 GCA_046081805.1 Cyanobacteriota bacterium | reverse complement strand
CGGCCAGCTTGCCGGTGAGGCCGATGGAGCGCAGGTCGAGCAGCACCAGGTGGTTGTCGGTGCCGCCGGAGACCACGGCGATGCCCCGCTCCTGGATCCGCTCGGCCAGGGCCTGGGCATTGCGCACCACCTGCTGGCTGTAGCTGCGGAAGCTGGGCTGCAGGGCTTCACCGAAGGCCACGGCCTTGGCGGCGATCACGTGCTCCAGCGGGCCGCCCTGGGAGCCGGGGAAGACGGCCTTGTCGAACTGGCGGCAGAAGGTCTCGTCGTTGCAGAGGATCAGGCCACCGCGGGGGCCCCGCAGGGTCTTGTGGGTGGTGGTGGTGACCACGTGGCAGTGGGGCACCGGGCTGGGGTGCACGCCGGAGGCCACCAGGCCGGCGATGTGGGCCATGTCGGCCAGCAGATAGGCCCCCACCTCGTCGGCGATGGCCCGGAAGGCGGCGAAATCGATCGTGCGGGGGTAGGCGGAATAGCCGCAGATGATCAGCTTGGGCCGGTGCTCGAGGGCGAGCTGGCGGATGGTGTCGAAGTTGAGCTGGTGGGTCTCGGGGTCGACGCCGTAGTGGACGGCCTTGAACCACTTGCCGGACACGTTCACCGGCGAGCCGTGGGTGAGGTGGCCGCCGTGGGAGAGATCCATCCCCAGGATCGTGTCGCCGGGCTGCAGCAGCGCCAGGAACACGGCGAAGTTGGCCTGGGCGCCGCTGTGGGGCTGGACGTTGGCCCAGGCCGCGCCGAACAGCTGCTTGGCCCGCGCGATGGCCAGGTCCTCGATGATGTCGACGTGCTCGCAGCCGCCGTAGTAGCGCTTGTGGGGCAGGCCCTCGGCGTACTTGTTGGTGAGCACCGAGCCCTGGGCCTCCATCACCGCCCGGGAGGCGAAGTTCTCGCTGGCGATCAGCTCGAGGTGGGTCTGCTGGCGCCGCAGTTCCTTCTCGATCAGGGCGGCGATGGCCGGATCGCCGCTGGCCAGGGGGCTGTCGATGGAGGCTGCAGGCTGCGTGGGGCCGTGATCCGCTCGGTCCGCCATGGGGCTACTCAGTGTGAAACCGATCGTAGGCAAACGCCGCTGGCCTGACCGGGCTCGGATGGGCCGGGGGCTGGACACCGGTGGCCCTGCGAAGGCGTAGCCAGAAAAAAACCGCCCCGAAGGACGGTGTGGGAAGGAACGCGCCTGGAGAGATTCGAACTCCCGACCCTCTGATCCGTAGTCAGATGCTCTAATCCGCTGAGCTACAAGCGCCTGCCCGGTCATTCTCACCCCACGGGGTGCCGATCCGTCAACAACGCCCCCGCCACCCCCGGCCCGATAGGGTCCGCAGCAGAGCCCAACCACCGCCTGCGGCGGTCTTCCCCCCATGCCGATCCGCTGGTACGGCCCCGCCGATCCCGACGATCCCACCTATCGGCACTTCGAGCGGATCGTGAACCTCACGCTCCATGCCGCCCTGTTCGCCGCCGTCAACAGCGGCCTCTGGTTCATCCAGGGCCTGCGCCACCCCTGGTCCCACCTGGGCTGGCTGACGATCGGCTGGGCCGCCGTGCTGCTGGTCCATGGCAGCGTGGTGGTGCTGCAACGCCCCGAGCCCCAGCCATGACGCTTGCCGCCGCCGATCTCGAGGAACTGACCCGGGCGATCGCCGACCGGCTGTACGTGCAGGTGGCCGGCTGGCATCTCTATCTGGGCGATGCGGGCCTGGCCCAGATCCTGGCGATCGAATGCGCCGCCCGGCTCGACCAGGGCGCCGAGGTCTGCGCCCGCCAGGCCCTGGAGGCGGTGCAGGTGCCGATCGGCGGCGGGGCGACGCGCCTGCCCCTGGCCCGGCTGGTGCCCGCCGGCCAGTTGCGTGATCTGGAAGACGTGCTGCAACCCTTTTGCTGACGCCTGCGGCCGGAAGGCCGTTCTACCGATAAGGTGACGCCCCACGCAGGCTGGTCGTGCTCGTCATCGAAGTCACCAATGCCCGCGACGTGGTGCGCCAGCGCATCGGCAGGCTCGGCGGGCGTCTGATCGGCAAGGTGGTCGATGCGGAGGCCCAGGTGGAGAAAGCCCTGATCCAGGAACTGGAGAGCGCCTTCCGGGACTTCGGCATCGAGGCCCGGATCTTCTCCATCGACGGCCCCCAGATGATCGGCCGCTCCCATCTGGAGATTCCGGTCCAGGTCCGCGAGGAACGCCAGGTGCGGCTCCCCTAGGCCCGGCGCCGCACCATCCGCAGCAGCTGGCCCGCCTCGGGCACGCCGGCGAGGCTCGCCAGCAGTCCGTAGAGGCCCACCGCCAGGGCGGCGCAGATCGTGTTCTGGAGCAGCAGCCCCACCAGGCCCGGGGGCCAGGCCACCGCCAGCGACAGCCACCAGCAGGCGCCCCCACCAACCAGGGCGGCCAGCAGCAGCTTGCCGCTGTCGGCGGCCCAGAGCCGCAGGGGCAGGCCCCCCAGCCGGCGGCTCAGGGCCAGCAGCAGGCCGGCGCAGGTGATCAGGTTCACCGCCACGGTGGCCAGCACCAGGCCGGCGGCGCCGGCGTTGAGCATGGGCAGCTGCAGGCCCCAGCCGGGCGTGGGGCCACCGGTGAAGGCCCAGCAGAACAGGGCGTTGAGGCCGATGCCGGCCAGGGACCAGCGGAAGGGGGTGTTGCCATCGCCGAGGGCGTAGAAGACGCGCACCAGCACGTCGCGGCCCAGGTAGGCGGGCATGCCGATGCCGTAGGCCATCAGCAGCTGGCCCACCAGGTCGGCGGCGCTGCGGTCGAAGGCGCCGCGCTGGTAGACCAGCGCCACGATCGGAACGGCCAGGGCCACCATCAGGGCCCCCAGAGGCAGCATGGTGGCGTTGGAGAGCATCAGGCCCTGGCGGATGCGGG